>JAEELH010000175.1 GCA_016288825.1 Lachnospiraceae bacterium
AAAGACGAAGAACAGCAATATCAAAGGATCCGACAGTCTTTTTCTCAAACCGCTCCGACAGGGAATCCTCATCATCCAGTCTCACATTCATATAGGGAACAACGCCTACTACCTTGGTCTTTCCCCGATCTTCAAGGATACGGATCCCATCCTCAAACAGACGGGGATCTCCCCTGAATTTATTAACGATCAAGCCCTTTACCCTGGCTCTCTCACTCTCCTCAAAAAGATCCAGGGTCCCCAGAAGCTGGGCAAATACGCCGCCCCTGTCAATATCCCCCACAAGGAGCACCGGAGCATCCAAAAGCTCCGCCAGTCCCATGTTAACGATATCATCTTTTTTCAGGTTCATCTCAACAGGAGAACCTGCCCCCTCAACAACTACGATATCGTACTTATCCGAAAGCGCCTCAAAGGCGGACATTATATCTTTTATGTATTCTTTCTTGCGGCCAAAATACTCAGCCGCCTTCATATTGCCTACCACTTTACCATTTACGATGACCTGGGATCCCACGTCGCTTACAGGCTTTAAGAGAATGGGATTCATAATGGCGAGAGGCTCAGTCCTTGCGCACTCTGCCTGCATGACCTGAGCTCTGCCCATCTCAAGACCCTCTTTTGTAATAAAGGAATTAAGGGCCATATTCTGGGACTTAAAAGGTGCCACCCTAAAACCCGCATCAGAAAAGATACGGCAAAGGCCTGCAGCAATAACGCTCTTTCCGGAGTTAGACATGGTGCCCTGGATCATTATCACTTTAGCCATAGCACTTCTCCCAGCATATCAATATCCGTATCCTCCAGATGATAGAGCCTTCTTATAAACTCCTCCTTAAAAACTTCTTCCGGTGTACCTGTTTTAAGTACCTCTCCCTCGCCTACGCATACAACGGTATCAGATATATTTCTTGCAATCCCAAGTTCATGAAGGGACATGAGAACTGCCACTTTTTTTCCCTCCGCAAAAGCTCTGATCCTCTGCAAAATATCGATCTTGTGCCTGATATCCAGAAAAGATGTGGGCTCATCAAGGATCATGATCTCCGGCTCCTGACAGATAGCCCTTGCCAAAAGGACCCTCTGCTTTTGTCCGTCACTGATATTGGAAAAGAGGCTCTCATCAAGATCAGCCACATCCGTCCATTCCATGGCCTCCTTGACTTTTTCCCTGTCCGTGTCAGACAGGATCCCAAAGCTTCCGGTGTAAGGATATCTGCCCACCTCCACAACCTCGCGGCAAGTCATAAGTTCCGGTTTGATCTTGTAAGTCATAACTATGGACATACGCTTTGCTATCTCCGAAGCCTTAAGAGATTCCCTGTCGTCACCGTCCAGATAAACAGTGCCGCCGCGGCTTTTAAGCTCCCCGGACAAAGTCTTTAAAAGAGTTGTCTTTCCGCTGCCGTTGGGCCCGATAAGGGTAACGATCTCCCCAGGTCTGACACAAAGCGAAATATCCTTTATCAGATCCGACTTGTATCCTATATCAAGTTTTTCTGTCCTGATCCCGTTTTCACCTGACATTAACTGTTCCTGCCACTTCTTTTTATCATCATATATATGACCACCGGCACCAAAAAGACCGCCGTTACAGAACTGATACTTACCTCCGTTGGCGCAAACACAGTCCTGGCCACAAGATCACAGAAAAGCGTAATAAGCGCTCCCCCCAGAAAACTTGCGGGTATCATCACCGGTGCACTGTCCGTTCCGAGAGCAGACCTGACAAGATGAGGCACCGCTATACCAACAAATGAAATAGGCCCCGCAAAGGCTGTCACGCAGGCTGCTAAAAGACTGGATATAAAGATCAGCATCACCCGAAGGAGTTTTATATTGACGCCCACGCTCCTGGCATAGGCCTCTCCCAGCCTGTAGGCATTCATTGGTTTTTGGATAAGGACAGCCAGCAAAAAACAAATGGCAACTATCACTGCTATAAGGCGGATTTCCTCCCAGCCCATACCGGAAAGGCTTCCCATAGACCAGTTATGAAGGTTGACTATATTGGAATCATCCGCAAAGGTCACCACCAGATCCGTGATGGCCGAGCAGATATAACCTGTCATTATCCCGCACACCACAAGAATACTCATATTACGGACTTTGACTGAGATCAGTAGCACGAAGGCCATGGCAAGGGAGGCACCTACAAAGGCAGCCAGCACCATCATGTTGAGGCCCATCTGTTTTCCCAGGGATAAAAAGAAGATCATGGTCAGAGCTACAAAAAGTTTTGCTCCCGATGAGATTCCCAGCACAAAGGGGCCAACGATGGGATTACCAAAAAAGGTCTGGAGCAGATACCCCGAAAGAGCCAGGGCTCCTCCCAGCAAAACCGCCGATATGGCCCTGGGCATACGAATGCCCATTATTATGCTGCTCTCCATGGTTTCCGAGCTTCCACCGGTAATGATCCCGAGTACTTCCCTAACGGAAATATCCGCACTTCCCAGTACTATATTTATCCAAAAAAACGCTATGATCAGGATCGTGATCACACAAAAAAACACTGCATTTCGTCTTTTACTCATTTTAGTCCAGTTTGTTCAAATACTTATACTCTCTTTGAGTGTCATTAAACAGAGCATTCAGGTCTTTTATAAAATCCGCCATCCCCGTTATCTGCTGAAAAAGATTCCTCTGGGTACAATAAACATTACCTTCTTTTACTGCCTTAAAGTCCGAAAACAGACTCGATTTCTCTACAAGTTCATCAATAGATCCGATCTCTCCACCGATGGTACTGTTATAGATGATGATGTCCGCCCCCGAAGCCTCCGCGTAAAATTCCTCCATCTGCATGTTCATGGTGGAAAGAGCATTATCGCCATCTCCTGCTCCGGTTAGGATATAACTCCCTCCGGCCAGCTCGATCATTTTCGAAATATAGTCCCCCGTTTTTCTCACGTTGATCAGTCCATTGGCCGTAACATGGAAAAAAGCAACTGTTTTTCCGGTATTGCGGTTATCCTTAAGTATAGGCTCTATAATATCCAGCTGATCTTCAAAATACTTTTCCGCTTCTTTTTCTTTGTCAAATATCAGACCGTAAAACTTTATCCATTCCAGTCTTCCCAGAGGGTGCTTTTCATAACTGGATGTCTCCACAAGCACCGGTATCCCCAGCTCTTCAAGCTTTTCTTTTACAGCCGGTTCATGGTAGATCATGGTATTCTCGATAGCCAGATCGCAGCCGCTTTGCAGAATAAGTTCATAATCCGGAGCCCGGTATTTACCTGCGTACAGGATATCTCCACGTCCCATGGCAGCCGCTGCATCCTCTATATACCAGTCACTTTCCTTTACTCCGGAAAGGGAGATCCGATCCAGAGCTCCGCAGGTGTTTATAAGATCCATGGCAGAACTTGAAACAAGATAAGTCCGATCCATTGGTTTTTGAAGTATAACCGTTTCTTCGGGAAGTCCCTCCGGAATACTCCCTCCCTTCGGAACTATCAGATAATCACCTGAATTATCTATAGAAACGTAAGAATAATCTCCATACTTTTCCATTGTAAGTCCGGAAGCGTACTTAAGAACAATATCTTCCGTCTTTTTGAGTCCGGCTTTATCCAGAGCATTTCTCACTGCTTCTCTATCGGTTGATCCTGCTCCTGCACTCCCCTGATCTTCCTCTTCCGATTCCTTTTTTTCACCCCAGGTAATAAGATACTCAATCTCGTGGGGCGTACTCATGGCAACTGTATCTCCGATGACAGACAGCGTTCCCGTCACACTTTTTATAGGAACCGTAAAGGTTGACTCGCCGCCTTCGTTTTCATTATCATACCTGACGTCGTCGACTATCATATAGTCGTAGTTTTTGCTGCTCCAGATAAACCGGGCCTGCATCTTACCGTCTTTCCGAAAAACTTCCACCGGAGATTTGATATAAGCTTTTCCAGTACCTCCCTCAAAGGTTATATCTACGAAAAATGAACTCTCTTCAACAGTAGAAGTAACCTCCCGCATACCGCAGGAGGTTAAGATGAAACAAAGAAATATACAAATTGAGATAAAACTCTTTTTGAACATGATCTTTCCTTATTTAGCCGGAGATGCTACAACTACCTTATGATCATACCAGGTTCCTTTTGTTCCCACCAGGGCAAGATCAAATTCCTTATCAAGATAGGGAACGGGAACATCAAAACCATTGACTGTCTCTGTGGTCCCGTCATCATAAGTAACCTCATCTTTGGTGGGCTGAAGGAGCTGTGCCCCATCCTTCTGGGCATCAGCTGCAAGTCCGGGATAGAGATTAACGATATTCTCTGAAGGAAGGCTGATATGGATGGTCATAACGCCGCCCTTTACAGTCAAAGTACCCATGTTGTTATAAGCTTCGTTGATGTGAAACATGGAACTGTCTGTTGTAAACTTTGCCTGATACTCACCGTCAGCAAGATCTGCCGCACCTGTAGCAGCGGCCCCACTAAGACCTGTTCCATTAATAGCTGCTGCGGTATGGGCAACATAAAGGGCCTTCACCGCATCGATCCTTCCAAGGCCTTCGATCTGGCAATCTACGGAATCAAAGGCGCCTGAAGCGTTAAACATACTCTTCCAGGAATCATCATCGTCTCCTGCCATATCGTTGTTGGCGTGATCGCCTGCCACTACCATCAGGGGACGAAGGATGACTTTTTTATATCCCGCCTTTTTTACTTCCTCAATGATATTCTCACAGGCAGTCTCCTCCGGCTCTCCCTCAACGGTTCCGATAAATACGTTATCATAGCCGAGAGTCTTCATCTGAGTAGCCATCTGGCTGTAGCTAACCTTAGCAGTGTGGGCTGTTCCGTGACCCATAAATACGAATGCAGTGCCGTCTGCTTCCACATCGGAAAGTGAAGCAAAACCTGCTGACTTTACTGCCGCGTCAACAACCGCCTCGGCAACTGCCTTTTTATCATCATTGATGACTGTTGCATCGCTGCCTACTTCTCCGAGAAGGGGCTCGGCAATTGACACACTTTCAAATTTATCTGCATAATTCTCAAGAGCGGCGGTAAGCTCATCATACTCTGCGCCATGCATAAGATGTGTAGGCTGGACAACCAGATTCTTTACTCCGTTAGCCACTGCTCTCTCCAGAGCCTGATCCACATTGTCGATCTTTTCACCATCTCTTGCCTGAACATGGTTGATGATGATCTGTGCAGTAAAGGCACGGCGAACGGACCAGTCGGGATAAGCAGCTGCAATTGCCTTTTCAACTCCGCTTATATCCTCTGCTCTGCTGTCATTAAAAGATGTTCCGAAACTTACAACCAGGATCTCGTTTTCACCGATATCATCTGAATTAAGGGGATCATCCTTGGAAGCGTCTCCCGTATCTCTTCCGAAATAATCGGGATCCGCATTTTCTCCCTCGACCATTTCCTTCTGCTTTTCGGAAAGTGCATCCCATGCTTTCTTTGCCTTTTTGCAAAGTTCATCGGTTTCATCAGTCCTCTCCTGGACATAGATGGCATCTATGAGATCAGCAACTTCCTTTGCCCTTTCTTCATCACTCATTTTAGCTCCTCCGCAACCTGACAACATGGTAAAAGCGGTTGTGCACGCCAAAGCTAAGGTTAACAGTTTCTTTTTCATAACAAACCTCCTCATAAAAAAAGCTCACTCCGAAGAAATCTCGGAATGAGTTATTAACGCGCAAAAGAACAGGGCCCCTGCGCCCTGTATTTTCAGTACGATCAATTACTCGTGATCCGGAATATCCTCCTGTACCTGTAATATGGCAGGTTTCCTGGCTCATGCATCAACATACTGTCATCTGCCTTCCCGGGTTTCCCCAGTGGTCGTGATAACGCGACAACAGCACTCCGCATTTACAGTGACGAGTTCGCACAGGACTTGCACCTGTTTCCCTTTTACCTCCCGCGATCAAAAAGGATCCGGCAGCACCATAAAACTTTCTCTATTAAACTTCGAATTATATCATATCACACCATGTCAACCACAAGGCCTGTTATGACATGGTTTCTCGCGTGAACATGTCTTTCCAATCTGTATGCAAAAATGCATCCAGGAAATGCTCATACTTTTCCTTGTGATCCGGATGAATGGCAAAAACGTAGCTGCGCTGGGTTCCTCTGTGAAAAGTGAGAGCCATCAAAACCGCATCAGGCACGGCTTCCTTCATCTGCCGCTTGGCCAAAGCCCACTGCTCCTCCGTGCGTCTTCCTCTGGTGGTGTAAAAAACAACGTCCGCTCCGCTGTCATAGTGATCCCGAACCTCACCGGAATAGCAGTACTTCATCTGGTCCTTGACCGCCTTGGGTAGAGACGCCCGGAATCCATTATCCGGATCAAGAAAAACAAGATCCGCACCTGCGCATGCCTCCAAAGCCTTTTTATGCCAGGCACTTCTGGCCGCCTCTCTCTCCGACTTCACAGATCCGCTCGGATCCTCAATAAGCTCCCTATAATACTTTGAGTCTGATATCAGACCTGACGTTTCCATCAAAGAAACTTCTCTTTTCTTTTGTACGATCACATACTCCTTGAGATGCCTGTACAAGTCCGGATCATATTTCCAGAATTCCTTTTTCCCCAGATATGTAATATGCTTACCGTCGTTACTGCCATCATCCTCAGTCAGATACCAGTTGACCGCAATGGAAATACCATGCTGCGCAAGAAAACGAAGCATGCCGTACTTTCCGTAATCCCCTACATCTCCGAAATACTGATCTTTCATATCAAAACCCCATTTAAGACTACTGTATCATCTGAATTCAATCTCCAAAGTATATTCCGGAGAAACTCCCGAAACAACTGACTGATAGAGTTCCCAAACCGACATCTTGGCAAAGCGATCTGCTTGCGCCACAGCATTGGTCTCCTCGAGCTTTTGCTCCATCTTCTTTCTTGTAGCCGCCTGAACCTCTGCAGACTGCTCAGGCGTCAGCTTGATATCTCCAAAGGCAAGCCATCCTCTGGAGATATCTCCAAAGTCCATCTGATCTTCCGGTATGTTTATCTGCTCCATTTCACTATGCGGAATGTAAAGTGTAACGGTCTTCTTTTTCTCATCAAGATTAATATCATTTGAAGAAAGCCGGCTAAGATCAACAGTGTAAACAGCCGTACCATGATAAGTGATCATCTGGTTCTTCTCAAAGATCTTGATATCTGCCAGTCCGGCCTCCGTAATCGTCGCAACATCAACAACTTCTTGAGAAAAAATCTCCAGTTTCCTAAGTTGTGTTGGATCCCCCAAAATAGCATCCGCAAAATCAGCCGCTGTATAACTAAAAATTCCGTGATCCTCCAAAACCAGATCATGGTTCTCCGCCGGATCCCCTAAAGAAAACTGCTCCTTTGCATCAGTCAGGAAATCATCCCACTTGTGAGCCATGGAATTCTTTATAGCGACAAAAGCCACTATTATCGCTACAATGATGATAACACCCATTATGATACTGGACAGGATATTGATGGGAATACCTCTGAAACCGGTAGCGCCCTTTGCCCCCTTTGCAGCCCCCTTACGTGCCGCCTCTTCTACGCGTTCAACAAGTCTGTTTTCGTACTCGATGTCACGTGAAGCATCCTGGTCCTTTGCTTTTCCCATTTCACAGATCTCCTTTGATATAACACGTATACGTATACCAAGTTCATTGTACCAAAAAAGAGTTTTGCTTGCAAAACTCTGGCGCCGAGCGCAGTTGCTTTAGCAACATTATACCTTTTTGCGCGAGTGCGCATCCATAGCGGAGCGTTTTTATCTTATAGGAATTACGATGTAATATCCTATAAGATAAAAAGGACCGGAGTATCAACTCCGATCCTGTAATGATCAAAATATGTATCAGGCTCTGGTCTGTAACCGCTCCAACCTGGTAAGAAGTGTCTGGGGGATCGTAGATCCGCTGAGCACGTACTGGAGTGCCAGCTTGCGGTTCTGCTCAAGAACCGGATTGTCTGTCTTTTCCATAAGTCCTAGCATGTCAGCGTATTCTTTTCTCTCTCTTGTCATTCTCCCAAAACCTCCTACATCAATGCCGCAGCCAAAAAGCTGTCACCTAAGCCGCACCTCGGTTATTATAGCACCAAACAACAAGATATAGTAGGTAGCTCTTTTCATAAAAACAACAAATTGTTATTGTTAAAAATTACCTATTGAAATTTTCAATGAAATCTTCTATCTCATTGTATCTTTGCTTCATAGCTTCACGTGCCGATGCCGGAACCCAGGTGCCGTTGTGATGGTGGATCGTGTAGGTCCGGTCGGTCTTATGTATAAGTCCCGTATCAAAACTTTTAGCCGTCAGTACCTCAAAAGGAT
>JAEELH010000176.1 GCA_016288825.1 Lachnospiraceae bacterium
AGAAAGGGTTTTAGGTTTATCACATTACTTAAATGGGGTGCGGTTACTTTCCTTATGGGATGCTGTGTAGGAATACATAGGAAAGTCATTAAGGCACTTATTACCGGCGGACAGATGCCCGTCGCTCCGTCATGGCATTTCAGCTGCCCGTCAAAAGGAACGGAGCTTTAGTCTGCCTACTAGCGCCAACAAGAATTATTACAGAGGGCTTTCGGAATGGAGAAATGAGAAAGGTTGGTTTGCAGATACCTGTCTTGATGGTCAGGATACTTTTATAAGACTGCTCGATATGCTTGATATTCCGCACGATTGATAAAACGAAGACATTTGTTAGTGGAAATGGATGGGGCATATAGTGATATTAAAGATTGTGGCAGGGTACCTGCTCATAATAAACGTTATCACGTTTGTGATATACGGTATTGATAAAAGTAAAGCGAAGCATGACAGATGGAGGATCCCGGAAAGCACGCTCATAAGCGTTGCCATAATAGGCGGAAGTATAGGGGCGGTGCTTGGGATGCTGATCTTTCATCACAAGACAAGGAAGCCAAAGTTTTTTGTAGGTGTGCCGGTTATTATCGCTTTGCAGATCCTTCTCGCCGTGTTTTGTTATTATCGTTTTGGAAGACTATGAGAGTAGCAATAGTATCGATCATTATATTAGGAGCTTTGTTTTTCCTTTGCATATGGCTAATGTCCAGGTATGGGCTTATGCATGTGGAGACACCTGAAAAGAAGGCGGGACGTTTGGGAGAAAACTTTGCTACAGGCATCATTCGCGAGATCCTGCAGGCAGATGATGTTCTCCTTACAAATATTCCTGTTTCATTTGGCGATCAGCAAAGTGAACTTGACAATGTGATCATCAATTCCTGTGGCATTTTCATAATCGAGGTTAAAAACCTGGCAGGGACGCTGATCGGTAGCGAGGATGAAAGTAAATGGATACAGACCGGAAGCTCCGGAATGGGATCATTTAGCCAGAAGATAATTAAAAATCCTATATCCCAGGTAAAACGTCAGGTGGGCATCCTTGAAAGTATAATGAAAGAGCATGGGATAGAGGTACCTGTAAAGGGATATGTTTTCTTTGTAGAGAGGAATTGCCCGGTAAAGAGCCGCTTTGTTCTGGAAACTCAGATGGATATCGACAGCGCGATACACAGGAATGGTTCGGTGATTTCTGAGGAGGAAAGAGCGAAGGAAATCCTTCAGAACAAAGCAAAAGCGAAGGCAAAACCACAAGATATTGTATCTGTATTAAAACAAGCCACAAAATAAAAGTAATTAGCACTCGCCTCTTGACAGTGCTAACAAAAGGTGTTATAACATACTTGAACAGAGGAACAGAGAAGACCATAAGGAGCTAATCCCGTGATCCAATCACTCCTTCCCCTTGCTCAGTAACATAACAGGATGTTTTGAGTAAAGGAGGTAAGCGTTATGTTAGCACCTAGTATTTTTGGACAGGATCTGTTTGATGACTGGTTCGGATTCCCGGAGCTTAGGGATCTGGACAGGGTAGAGCACAAGCTGTACGGCAGACATCCCGAGCGCCTTATGAAGACGGATGTCCATGAGCATGATGACCACTTTGAAGTTGATATCGATCTCCCGGGCTTCCATAAGGAAGACATAAGCGTAGAGCTTAACAAGGGATACATGATAATCAGTGCACAAAAGGACCTTGATCGGGATGAGAAGAAAAAGGGCAAGGTCGTCCGCCAGGAGAGATACACCGGATCGATGCAAAGAAGCTTCTATGTAGGCGAAGAGGTGACCGAGTCGGATATCAAAGCGTCCTTCAAACACGGCGTGCTCAGTCTAGAGGTTCCCAAGAAGGAAGAAAAGAAGGTCCCTGAAAAGAAGACCATCATGATAGAAGGATAAAACGGATGCAGCAAGAAGTAGCAATGTGGAGCCGCAACTGGGCCATGTATGATATGGCACACTCAGGAGGCAGGATAGCAGAAGGGCTTTCGGATGAGGAACTTGTAGAGTACCTCAGATGGATGGCATGCAACAGACCGCAAAGATATGCGTACCTGATGACGGCGGTTATCGAAAGACGCATTGCGATGGAAAAGGCTATTATGGGGATCGGAGCATAGGCTCCGGTCCTTTTTTGCACTACGGTGGGCGGAGTCAAATAAATTTTGGAATCTTGAAGAGCACGCTGATTTATGATAGATTATATTTGAAGTCGAAAACAAACGCATAAAAGATGATAGCTCCCTATCAAATGGTTGGGAGCTTTTTCACTTAATATCCGTATATAGTTTATTTGGAGGGAGGTTTTTGAATGAAGGAAATATCGATCAAAGACATTGAATCAATAAAGATTGGTCAGGTGGAAAACCGGGAGGCGGCCACAGGCTGCACCGTTTTTTTGAGTGAAAACGGGATGCGTGCCGGACTGGATGTGAGAGGAGGTGGTCCGGCATCCAGAGATAGCCAGCTGATGAATCCCCTTATGTCATCTCAGGAAATCCATGGCATTGTACTTTCGGGCGGAAGCGCATTTGGCCTGGGTGCTGCGAATGGTGTCATGAAGTATCTGGAGGAAAAAGGTGTGGGCCTAGATGTGGGTGTGACGAAGGTTCCGCTGGTGGTTCAGACAGATCTTTTCGACTTGACGATAGGTGATGCATTTACGAGACCTGACGCGGAAATGGGCTATCAGGCGGCAATTTGTGCGGATAAGGAGCCAAATTATAAGGACGGCAATTTTGGAGCGGGATGTGGTGCCACAGTCGGAAAGCTGCTTGGAATGGACTTTTGTATGAAAGCCGGTATCGGAAGCTACGCAATTCAAATCGAAGATTTCAAGATTGGAGCAGTGGTTGCTTTGAATGCTCTGGGGGATATATTTGACCATAAGACCGGGAAGAAGATCGCCGGACTTTTGTCAGAGGACAAGAAGAGTTTCAGAAACGCATTTGAAGTGATGAAATCAAATCTCCGGGTTGTGGAGAATAAATTTGCCGGCAATACAACTCTTGGTGTAGTCATAACCAATGCAGAGTTCAATAAGACTCAACTATGCAGGATTGCAGGACTGGCGCACAACGGTTTCGCAAGCTCCATACGACCGGTTCATACCTCGGCAGATGGAGACAGTATTTTTGCAGTATCAGTTGGAGATGTAAAGGTTGATGCGGATCTGGTTGGAACCATGGCGGCAGATGTGATGAGCGAGGCCATCATCCGAGCAGTCACAAGCGCAGAAACTGCCTACGGATACCCGGCTTATAAGGATATTTTTGTAGATGGATGAGTAGGGGCTGGGGATGGTCATATGCCGGTAACAAAGAGTATTTTACATGATGCAGATATCCGAGATGATCTTTGCATATATTTAGAAGAAAAATATGGCCAGGTACGGTTTTTTGATGAACTTACCATGGGAAAATCCCGGGCAGATATTGTCATGGTAACGGAAGATGAGCTTATAGGGATTGAGATCAAAAGCGACGCCGATACCTATGACAGGCTGTCCCGGCAGGTAAAGGACTATGACAGGTTTTTCGACAGAAACTATGTGGTAGTTGGATCAAGCCATGCTCATCATATCAGAGAGCATGTACCGGAGCATTGGGGCGTGATATCAGCAGAGTATGCCGGCGATGTGCTGGACTTTTACCTTATTCGTGAGCCTCAGAAGAGTAGGAAAGTAAAACTTACCAATCAGATGTCACTGTTATGGAAAAGAGAATTGGCAGAGCTTCAGAAGACAAACGGCTTATATAAGTATCCTGGTAAGAGCAAGATGTACATCAAAAAATATCTGATGGAAAGTCTGAATTCGGACATTCTAAAGGCACAGATGCTTAGAGTACTCTTTGAAAGGGACTATTCGATATTTGGTGAGGGGCAGGAATAAGGAGTTGCGGAAAATGATCGTTAGAGAAAACTATTATAAAGCGCACATCCG
>JAEELH010000177.1 GCA_016288825.1 Lachnospiraceae bacterium
AGGCACGGTTAATGTTGAAGAGTATATGCAGATCCTGAAGTTTTCACATGTCATGCATATTGGATCGACTGTGACCGGACAGATAAAAGAAGGCAAGGATGCGGTAGATGCGGTAGATGCGATCCTTCCGGCAGGAACCTTGTCCGGTGCTCCAAAGTTCAGGGCATGCCAGATCATAGAAGAACTGGAAGAAAGCCGCAGAGGAATTTACGGTGGTGCGGTTGGATATCTTGATCTGGCAGGAAATCTGGATATTTGTATAGCTATAAGACTCGTTTATAAGAAAAACGGTGAGATAACAGTCAGATCCGGGGCAGGTATAGTTGCGGATTCCGTACCGAAAAGTGAGTATCAGGAATCTCTTAACAAAGCCCGTGCGGTAACACTTGCAATTGAGACAGCGGAAGGAGGGCTGGAGTCATGATCCTTCTGATAGATAATTACGATAGTTTTTCATACAATCTTTACCAACTGGTAGGAAGTCTGAATCCGGACATACGAGTTATCAGAAACGATGAGATGACGATATCCGATATCGGACAAATAAAGCCGGAGGCCATATTCCTTTCTCCGGGTCCGGGTAAGCCTGCAGATGCAGGGATCTGTACGGATGTAGTCAAGGAGTTTGCGGGAGAGATACCGATCCTTGGGGTATGCCTGGGGCATCAGGTTATTTTTGAAGCATTTGGCGGCACTGTTGACCACGCCGCATCACTGATGCATGGTAAGGAAAAACCTATACGCCGTAAAGGAGATTCGGTGATCCTGGACGGTCTGCCGGAGGTGTTTACAGCAGCACGATATCATTCCCTGGCAGGGCTTCCCGAGACACTGCCTTCGGATCTTCGGGTAACGGCGGTATCCGATGATGACCTTCAGGAGATCATGGCAGTTGAGCATGTCAAATATCCGGTCTACGGCTTGCAATTCCATCCGGAATCAGTCATGACCCGTGAGGGAAGAGCAATGATAGCAAATTTTCTTGGGATGAAACAGTAACGTATAATTAAACAGTATTCTATAACCATCAAGGAGGATATCATGATAGCACAGGCAATACATAAAGTAGTTAAAAAGCAGGATCTTACATATGAAGAAGCTCGCGCCGTAATGGACGAGATCATGAGCGGAGAAGCTTCTGATGTACAAAAGGCAAGTTACCTTACCGCTATGGCAATGAAGGGTGAGACCATAGATGAGATCACCGCATCAGCAGAGGGAATGCGAGCTGCAGGTGTCCGTCTTCTTCATGACATGGACGTTCTTGAGATCGTAGGAACAGGTGGAGACGGCTCCAATTCATTTAATATTTCAACCACTTCGTCTTTGGTTGTTGCATCTGCCGGTATCCCGGTAGCAAAGCACGGCAACAGAGCAGCGTCATCCAAGTCCGGTGCGGCTGATTGCCTTGAGGCGTTGGGAGTAAATATAGATATCGCTCCGGCCCGCAATCTTGAGATCTTAAAGCAGATCGGGATCTGTTTCTTCTTTGCTCAGAAGTATCACAGTGCTATGAGATTTGTCGGACCGGTCAGAAAAGAGTTGGGGATCAGGACGATCTTCAATATCCTCGGACCTCTTACCAATCCTGCTGGTGCGTCCATGCAGCTGATGGGAGTATTTGATTCTTCTCTGCTGGAGCCCCTTGCACAGGTGCTGGTCAATCTTGGAGTAAAGTCCGGGATCGTAGTTTACGGTCAGGACAGTTTGGATGAGATCTCCATAAGCGCGCCTACCATGTGCTGCGAGATCAAGGACGGAACAATTAAAAGTTATACCATTACTCCCGAGCAGTTTGGTTATAAGACTGCAGGTAAGGAGGCTGTTCTCGGTGGTACACCTCAGGAAAATGCCCAGATCGCAAGAGCCATCCTTGAGGGTAAAGAAAAGGGGCCCAAGCGCGATGCTGTTTGCATGAATGCAGGAGCCTGCCTTTATATTGCCGGTGAGGCGGTTTCCCTCGAATCAGGTGTCCGTAAGGCTGAGCAGCTTATTGACAGCGGAAAGGCTCTTGAAAAACTGGAGGAGTTTATCCGCGTTACCAATGAGTAGATAATGGAGAGAAATATGAGCATAAACATCCTCCACGAAATAGCGGATCGGACCAAGGAACGTATATCTGAGCAAAAGAAGCTTGTTCCGTTTGAAGATATCAGAGCACAGGCAGAAGTTGTTGTACGCATGAAAGATGAGTCCGAGAACGGACTTGCGCCATCGCTGACTGCTGATGGATCTGACAGGGCCGGCTTCGGTTTTGCTACGGCTCTCAAAGCAGAGGATATCTCTTTTATTTGCGAGGTGAAAAAGGCTTCACCCTCCAAGGGCATTATTGCAGAGGACTTTCCTTATCTGGAAATCGCGCGGGAATATGAAGCAGCCGGGGCATCGGCCATTTCCTGTCTGACAGAGCCTTATTATTTCCTGGGGGCCGACAGATATCTTAGGGAGATAACGGAGACCGTGTCCATTCCCGTACTCAGAAAAGATTTTACTGTTGATCCCTACATGATATATGAGGCAGTAGCTTACGGAGCTTCAGCGATCCTTCTTATTACTTCCATCCTGACGGACAGCGAACTTTTGGAATATCGACAGCTGGCCGAGGAACTGAAAATGGACGCGCTTGTGGAAACTCATGATGAGGATGAGATACAGCGTGCGCTGGTGTCCGGAGCCAAGATCATTGGAGTCAACAACAGAAATCTGGGAGATTTTTCCGTGGATACGGGCAACAGTTCAAACCTTCGTAAAATGGTGCCCGATGATGTGATCTTCGTATCGGAAAGCGGGATAAAAACTCCGGAGGATGTTGCGCGGCTCAGAGAGATCGGAGTAGATGCCATCCTTATCGGAGAGACACTTATGAGGAGTACGGACAAAAAGAAGACATTGGCAGAACTCCGTGGGTGAAATAATGAGC
>JAEELH010000178.1 GCA_016288825.1 Lachnospiraceae bacterium
AACTGGCCAACTGCGTAATGACCTGCCTTAGCCTTATCGAGCATTTCTTTTGCTGATACTAACATAAGATAAACCTCCCAACTAAATATTTTGTGTGTTACAAAAACAATAACATTATAGTCTATTTACTGCGACACTTCAAGGAAAATCGCGTCGCTGACTACTCTAATTTACGAAGGAAATTGCCCTCGATGCGAACGCCCTCTGTCTCAACGATAAATGCGTTGGGATCATGGGCACGGATGATACCCTTAAGACGTCCGGACTCGTACTTGTTGATAAAGACAATGAACATCTTGACCCGCTCTCCGGTAAAGATACCATTGGCATCCACCTCGGTCATTCCGCGGTATAGGCGAGAAAGAACCTCCACCTCCATGTCCCTTGTATCTTCCAGCTTCGTTAGGATCGTCACCTGAGTACTGATATTCTGGGCATGGATCTTGTCTGTAGCGATGGATCCAAACACTGCGTAAATAAGGGAATAAATAACCGTAGGAATGTCAAAAAGGAAAAGCATGATGCCGTAAAGGATGACATTGGCAACTATGCTGACTCTGCCCACGCTGGTCTTGCCGCGTCTTGAGATAAGGAGCATGGCAATGAGATTGACGCCACCGTCGCAGGCGCCCATGAGAAGGATAAGTCCCACTCCCGATCCGCAGATCAAACCTGCCACCATAGCATTACCCAAAACTGTATCCAAAATGGGCTCTGCCGGATGGGGAATCACAAGGAGCATCACCGTCACGCAGGTAACCGCAAAGATGGTCTTTACGATAAACCTTTTTCTCATACGGCGAAGCGCAATAATAAAGGCGGGAATATTCATGATGTAATACAGGATACCTGTTATATTGATGCTAGTGAAGGAAAGTCCGAACCAGGACAAAAGGTCCCGGAACAGCTGGGCAAAGCCCATCATTCCACCGGCATAGAGATGCAACGGCAAAAGGAAGACATTGAAGCCAAAAGCATAGATTGCGGCACCCAAAAGGATGACAGGGAGTTTGAGTCCCTCCCTTCGCGCTCCTATGCTGCCCATGTCCTCCTGCCTGATACGCTCTTCTTCTTTTCTTACTCTTTCCTCTACAGACTGTGTTGACGTACCGTCTGTATTTTTCTCACTAGATTGCAATAGAATATACCTTCTTCAAAAAGTTGTCTGCGTAATAAAGACGCTTGCCGCAAACAGCCAGACCCATGGGGCCGGCAATAATCTCGCTGTCAACATCCGAAATAAGAGTAGATACGGTTTCGGACTTGATCATACGGATCGCACCATTAGCATAATCAGCAACGTAGATCACGCCGGATGAAGTAATGGCAAGAGCCACCGGAGATGCGAATGTTGCCGATGCTGCTGCACCGTCGGTCATATCTTCTTCACCGGAGCCCGCAACAACCGTAAGCTTTTTATCTGCTATGGAAACGGAAACGATCCTGTTAGCTCCGCTTTCAGCAACATAGATGCTTCCGTTGTGATATACAATACCCATGGGCTCGTTTAAGTCCGAAATCAGAGTCGTGATCTTGACCTTTTCATCTGTAACATTTACAACACGGATCTCACCCTTATCCCTGTCGGCAACATAAAGATTACCTTCAGGATCTGTAGTAAGGCCTGTGGGAGTCTCGATAGACTTGGTAAGGTAAGTAACCTGGCCGTTCTTTATGATACGGATCGCGCCGTTATTTGTGTCGGAAACTGCCCAGCCTCCGATAAAAGGAACCACGGCGAAGCACTCCTTGAAAAGCGCTTTGTCGGCGTCTCCGTCATTGTAGCCACCAACCGGTGCATCATCCATACCTATAACGGAATCGGCACCTGCCACCAGCTTTGCCTTGCCCGCGATCACTCTCCAGATCTTTTTATTCCATGTATCTGTAACAACCAGGCTGCCGTCCTCTGCCAGAGTCAGTCCGCTTGGTGCGCACTCCGTGTCAAGGACAGATACTGCGATGGGTTCCTTGGCTGCCTTTTCCTTATAGTTTTTCGCTATGGTCTTAAGCTGCTTGGCGGTCACGCCCGACTTCGGAGAAAGGTTCTTTTTACAGATGCCCTTCATAAGGTCGTTGGCGTATGCCCAGCGCATGGCAGGGATCACAGTAGCCTTTGATTTCTTTGCAATCTTGGACTCATCCTTGAAGCCGGCAGACAACGCGCTGGTATCAGGCTTTCCGCTATAGCTGTAAAAGGTGGTGACTATCCACTGGCGGGTTGCAGACGTCTTGGGCTTGATGGCCTTTGCCTTTTTCAGGACGCCGGTGCGGTATGCCCAGCGAAATGCGGATGCGTAGCTGTCCTTGGCCTTAACGTCGGAAAAACCTATGTCGCCGGTGAATGTGGGCGAGCCGGCCAGCTTCCAGAGCCGGGTGATGACCTGGGCCCGAGTGGCTTTCTTGGCGGCTGCCGCGGTGGGTACTGCAGTAGGTGCAGCAAACGATAATACCATTGCCATTACAATAATTGATGTGATTATTCTATTTTTTTTGCTTTTCATAGTAAACCTTTCTCAATGTACTTTCATTTAATCCCCATAGTTCTGTAACGTCTGTATAAGCGGTCAAATTATCAAAGGGTGTTTATACTGCTTTCCCATTTGCAAATAGTTCGTCACACGAAAGATCTATATCATCATTCCATACGACTCCGTACCCGCCCTTATCTACATCAACGCTATAAAATAGTTCATTTTTCCTAAGCTCATTAAAAACAGGCCATTTTTCAAACAGAGGTTTTATATCGTATATCTTTTTTATTCCTCCTGCAAATTGAATATTCAGACGATAGTCTGAAATCGTATTTACCATTTTAACTTTATGAAACATACGCTCCTCCTATTTCAGATTATATCACGATACCATGATGCGCACAATACATATAAAAATGCTGAGCCCGCAATGCAGGCCCAGTGCAAATAAACCATATAATCAAAGATGAGTTTTCAAGAGTTTCAAAACAATAACTCGTTCAATCACTGAACCGTGAAGTATCCCGGCACACCGCTTCCGTTGTCAATACGTGCGTATGATTTGTCCGTAGGCATCTCTGTTATCTCTATCTCTTGTCTATCATGAAGCGCATTTTGGAGCGCTGTACAACCCGCAAACATATCTTCACTGCTTCCCGTATAACTTGATGTTGACCAATCCGTGTCCATATTAGCATGGATAATAGCCAACGACGAGCAACCATAAAACATCTCGTCTAAAACAGCACTAGTAGCTAAACTGGAAATACCTCCGATATTTACCGTCGTAAGACTACTACAGTTTTTAAACAAACCGGTAAAATCATTTACTTGCGAAACACCAACATTATCCAAGCCAGTAATCGACGTCAAATTGCTAAGCCCACTGAACCAGCTCATTGTACCTTTGGGTGCAACACTATCAACCACAGTAACACTTGTTACACTAGAAGCCGCAGAGCCTAACAGTGCACTTATGGACGGAGTATGACTAAGATCATATGTTGTTCCCGGAGGCATGGTCGAATTCGAACCTGCCGCATAAATACTAAACATACCGTCGGACAACACGCCTGTAATAGTTGATACCGGATCATCTATAGTTATTCTTCCAGTATCATTAGCTACGGCTGTCACTGTAAACGTAGTAGGTGTTGCATTTTTACTCGATAGCGTCGCGCATCCAAAATCAAAACTAACATCACTATCTACTCTCCAACTGTATCCCGAAGCTGCAGTAGCTATTATCTGCAAAGTATGACCTTGGTTGATTGTTACACGTCCTTCGCCATTAGGCGTAAGTGTCTCATAAGATCCACTTCCAAATTTTTCCTTTACTACTACTGAAGTAATTGCAGTAGTCGTACTCGGAACCATTATACTACAACTATTACCTGTTGATGAGTAAACACCCCCAACCAATCTAATCTGAACACTGCTATGAGCGTTATTCGGCACATTAAAGACGCAATTGAATGAATTCGTACTTCCGGAAACCGGAGTATGTGAGACTGTTGCCGCAAAACCATCTGACATCATTGGATCTGATTGCTGCTGACTTTCATCTGGATAACACCATGCATCGAACCCAAAATCGTCGCCTGCATAGTATCCCTCAGCAAGCGTCGCAGTAAAACTAAGACTTCTTCCATTACCTACTACATATTCAGTATAGGAGCTCTCCTGCGAAATACTTGTATATCCGGAGATATTTGATATGGTCACATTACTGAAACTACCAAAAAAAACACTTGCAAATGTTGTCGGGGTCGGATCCGGCACATATCCGCCGCCACCGCTGGGTTCCACAACCGTAGTATCAGCCGGGCCCGGATCCTCAACAGTTTCTTCCTTGAAGGTGGGGATCTTTTCTTCCTGGGTCTCTGGCTGGTTCTTGGCGATTTCATCCGCTATCTGCTCTGCCTTCTTTGCAGCCTCGGCGTCCTCTTTCGCCCTCTTCTCGGCTGCTGAAGCGATCATCTCGTCAATATCAAAACCAAACCTGTCCAGGTTCTGCTTTGCGCGTTCGCAGATCTGCGGCTGCTCTATCAAAACCTCCGGAACGATAGCCGGCGCCTGATCTCCCCTTATCAAGGTTGCCTTAAG
>JAEELH010000179.1 GCA_016288825.1 Lachnospiraceae bacterium
CAGGGATATACACAGGTTGAGATCGCCAAAAAGATCGGAGTAGGTCTTGGTGAGATCCAGCTCATCCTTGGACTTTACGGGGAGGGCAATTTATAATGAAAAAAAAGTACTATCTTCGCGGTCTTGGAATAGGTATTCTTGTGACTGCACTTTTGTTTGTTATTGCACTGGTATTTCATAAACCTCATTTATCTGATGCGGAGATCCGTCGTCAGGCCAGGGCTCTCGGAATGATAGATGCCGCTGAAGCTGATGATTATTCCGATGATCAGGATTCTGAAGAAGAAAACACGGATCAGCAGGAGAGTGATGATCAGATCACCGAGGAGACCACCGAAAATGATGATGGCAGTACCACTACCACAACCACTGAGGAACTGACCGGTGATGATGTTGAAAAAGCTCCTGACGAGAGAGTCAAGACTCCTGTTGACTCAGATACTTCAGAAAGCGAGTCTGCTTCCGCAGGTTCCGATAACTCATCTTCGAAAAAAACTGACAGCAGTGAATCATCAGATAATTCTTCCGGTCGTGATTCAGATAACTCATCTGCAGCTACAGGCGAAAAAGTAACTATAACAGTTCGCAGTGGACAGAATTCCGGTCAGGTAGCATCAGCACTTGCTTCTGCCGGACTTGTAGATGATGGCAGATCCTTTGACAGATATCTTGAATCCAACGGATATGACCGTATAATACGTCCCGGTGACTATGAAATTCCCGAAGGCGCAAGTTACGAACAAATAGCACAAATATTAATAAGAAGGTAAAATATATTACGCATAGTAAGGCGCGAGCGATGGGTAAGATGCGACCGAAGTGGAACGTAGATCCCATCGCGGGAGCGTAAGATCTTGGTGGTAATTATAAAACAGTTATGTTTGGATTTTTTTCCTTGCATAGCTGTTTTTATTATGCTATAATGTTCGAGTTGCGTGTGCAACGTACTATAAATCACATGTGAAGAGAAGGAGATCGGTGCCTTTCGGTCATCTCATTCGTCGAATCACATGGAAGCAAAACCAAGGAGGTTTAAAATGAGTGTTATTTCAATGAAGCAGCTGCTTGAGGCCGGCGTACATTTCGGCCACCAGACCCGTAGATGGAATCCTAAAATGGCTCCTTACATCTACACAGAGCGCAATGGTATCCATATCATTGACCTTCAGAAGACTGTAGGCATGGTAGATGATGCATACAATGCGATCTTCGATATCTGCTCACAGGGAGGTACCATCCTTTTCGTAGGTACCAAGAAGCAGGCACAGGAGACTGTTGCAGCTGAGGCTGAGCGCTGCGGTATGTACTATGTAAATGAGCGTTGGCTTGGTGGTATGCTCACCAACTTCCGCACTATCCAGAGCCGTATTGCTCGTCTTAAGAAGCTTGAGAAGATGGAAGCAAGCGTAACATTTGATGTTCTTCCCAAGAAGGAAGTCATCGCTCTTCGTAAGGAGATGGAAAAGCTCAACCGCAACCTTGGCGGAATCAAGAACATGGAGAGACTTCCCGATGCAATCTTCGTTGTAGATCCTAAGAAGGAGCACATCTGCATCCAGGAGGCAGAGGCACTTGGTCTTACTATCGTAGGTATCGCTGATACAAACTGCGATCCTGATGAGCTTGATTACATCATCCCCGGTAACGACGATGCTATCAGAGCCGTTAAACTTATCGTTTCTAAGATGGCTGACGCTGTCGTTGAGGCAAAAGAGGGTATTGAGGCTACACCCGCTAAGGAAGAGACTGAGGAGTAATTTTCATTAAATATACGGAGGTTTTTAAAATGGCAGCTATTACAGCAGCAATGGTTAAGGAACTGCGTGAGATGACCGGCGCAGGTATGATGGATTGTAAAAAGGCTCTTGGAGAGACCGACGGCAATATGGACGAGGCTGTAAAGTATCTTCGTGAGAAGGGCATCAGCAAGGCAGAGAAAAAGGCAAGCCGTATTGCAGCTGAGGGACTTTGCTCAGCAGTAGTTGATGGCAAGGTTGCAGCAGTTGTTGAGGTTAACTCTGAGACAGATTTCGTTGCAAAGAATGATACTTTCAAGGAGTATGTTGATCTGGTTGCTAAGCAGGCACTTGCTTCAAATGCTTCTGATCTTGATGCATTCATGAATGAGTCATGGAATGCTGATACTTCCAAGACTGTTAAGGAAGCTCTTACAGACAAAATCGCAGTTATCGGTGAGAACCTCAAGATCCGTCGTTTCGAGAAGGTTGAGGCTGCTGATGGTTTCGTAGTTTCCTATATCCACGGTGGTGGACGTATCGCTGTTCTTCTTTCCATCAAGGGCGAGGAGAATGACGCTACCAAGGAAGCAGCTATGAACGTTGCAATGCAGATCGCAGCTATGAGCCCTAAGTACATCTCACAGGCTGATGTTGATCAGGATTACCTCAAGAGCGAGGAGGATATCATTCGTGAGCAGATCGCTAACGATCCTGCTGAGGCTTCTAAGCCTGATAAGGTTAAGGAAGGCATGATCAAGGGACGTATGTCCAAGCTCATGAAGGATGTTTGCCTTCTTGATCAGGTTTACGTTAAGGCTGAGGATGGCAAGCAGTCCGTTTCCAAGTATCTCCAGTCTGTTGGCGATATCACAGTTGCTAAGTTTGTTCGTTTCGAGACAGGTGAAGGTCTCGAGAAGAAGGAAGAGAACTTCGCTGAGGAAGTTGCTAAGCAGATGGGCGCATAATCATAAGCGTTACATTATAATAATGTTTTATCAAAGGCACTATAGACCCTATAGTGCCTTTCTCTAAAATGAGATATTTGAGGTGATTATGTCCGAGGAGGATCTTAAGGAAAAAAGAGCGCACAGATCCAGAGTCAGACGGATGAAAAATGCTATTATTACCTTTCTGATCTTATGGATCATCCTTATGACGGCTGCCGTAATCGTTCTTGGGATCTGTGTTTTTTCACTTTCAAAAAAACTTGAAGCACGCAAAACAGGGGATCCCTCTGTTGTCAGTGCATCAGATATAACAAATGAAGAGGACGGAGCAGGATCCTTAAGTGATATTTATGCATATAATGCTGATGCACTTAAGTTGTATGAAGAAAAGGCTAAGGATAATCTTGCCGAACAGTCTGACGACACCATGAAGGTTTATCTTACCTTTGATGACGGTCCCAGCGGAAGTTCGGATCAGATCCTGGATATCCTGGATGATTACAATGTCAAGGCTACTTTCTTTGTAAACGGGAGGACAGATGAGCACTCCCTTTCCGTTTATAAAAGGATAGTGGATGAGGGACATACAATAGCTATGCATTCCTACACCCACAAGTACAGCGAGGTTTATGCTTCTCTTAATAATTTCAAGTCAGATCTTGAAAGGATACAGAATCTTATCTATGACGTGACCGGAGTTGAGTGTAACTATTACAGGTTCCCCGGAGGTTCATCCAACAGGGTATCATCTACGGACATGTCTGTTTTTATTGATTATCTTGATAAGATCGGCATCACATATTACGACTGGAATGTCATGAGCGGTGATGCCACAACTTCTCCATATACGTCTCATGACCTTATTGAAAATGTCATGGGTGATGTGGTAAAATATAAATCGTCGGTCGTCCTGATGCATGACGCTGACAATAAAAAGGCTACAGTAGAAGCCCTTCCGGAGCTTATTGAGTCTCTTCAAAAGATGGGGGCACAGCTCCTTCCTATAGACGAGGATACTACTGTTGTACAGCATATACACTGATAAGTGAATTGGAGGTTTTTATATGGGTTTTTTCAAAGAGTTCAAGGATGACCTTGCAGAGGCAGCTGACGAGCTGATCCCCGGCGGTGGTCGTGATGATGAGGAGTTACCCTCAGATATTTCCGTTGGATCTCTGGATAGCAGTATAGATGTGTCCAGCGAGCTTTCCAAGCTCGACGGTCTTTTGGAGCAGGTTGCCAAAAAGGTAGATGAGCCTGAGCCCGAACCCGTTGCGGATATTCCTCAGAAGGAAAGTTTTTCGAATTCCTTCAGTACCGAGACTCATGTTGACCCGGTACCGGTTACACCTGCAGCACCCGACAGAAGCTTTTTTGGAAGAACAGATAAAAAGGAGAAAAAAATGGCTGATTCTATTGACGAGATTGTTAGAAACGTTACCCCTCAGGTTGCACCTTCCATGCCTGCATCCGATGAAAATGCTATCATCACCAGCGGCATGACCATCACCGGAGATCTTGATTCCACAGGATCTATCGAGGTTAGCGGTACTATCAACGGTAACGTTCACTGCAACGGTAAGCTTACAGTTACCGGCTCTATCAATGGTAACAGCACATCTTCAGAGTTTTTTGCTGATTCCGCCAGAGTTACAGGAGAGGTTAATACTTCCGGTACAGTTAAGATCGGTGTTGGATCAGTAGTTATCGGTAATATCACTGCAGCTTCAGCTGTTATTGCAGGTGCTGTTAAGGGTGATATCGATGTTCAGGGACCTGTAGTTGTTGATACTTCAGCAGTAGTAATGGGTAATATCAAGTCACGCAGCGTTCAGATCAATAACGGGGCAGTTATCGAGGGATTCTGCTCACAGGCATACGCTGATGTTGATGTTTCCAATGTATTCGCATAAAAGTCTTTTGGCCTAAGGAGATAATATGAAACGTATCTTACTTAAACTATCCGGCGAGGCTCTTGCCGGTGATAAAAAGACAGGCTTTGATGAGGCTACCTGTGTCAGGGTTGCCAATCAGGTCAAAAAGCTTTGCGATGACGGTGTTCAGGTTGGTATCGTTATCGGAGGAGGCAACTTCTGGAGAGGCAGGGATTCTGAGAGGATCGACCGGACCAAGGCTGATCAGATCGGTATGCTTGCAACAGTCATGAACTGCATCTATGTATCTGAGATCTTCAGATCACAGGGCATGAAGACTTCCGTACTTACACCTTTTGAGTGCGGCAGCATGACTAAGCTTTTCTCCAAGGATCGCGCCAATAAGTATTTCGAGCGTGGTATGGTTGTTTTCTTTGCTGGTGGTACAGGACATCCTTATTTTTCAACCGATACGGCTACTGCGCTTCGAGCAATTGAGATCGAGGCTGAGGTTATCCTTCTTGCAAAGGCTATAGATGGGGTATACAATGCAGATCCCAAGGTTGATCCTTCAGCCAAGCGATTTGATGAGATCTCACTTTCGGATGTTATTGCACAGAAGCTTGGTGTAATGGATCTGGCAGCAGCAATTTTATGTATGGAAAATAAGATGCCGATGTATGTTTTTGCCCTCGAGGAAGAGGACAGCATTGTAAAAGCTATTTCCGGCAACTTTAATGGAACAAGGGTTACGGTTTGATTGGGGGTTACTAATGGACGAGAGGATAAGCGCATTTGAGACTAAGATGAACAAGACTTTAGAGAATCTCAAGGAGGAGTATATGACCATCAGAGCAGGTCGTGCCAATCCTCATATTCTTGATCATCTTACAGTAGACTACTACGGAACACCCACACCGATCCAGCAGGTAGCCAATATCAATGTACCTGAGGCACGTATGATCCAGATCTCACCTTGGGAGCCTTCCATGGTCAAAGAGATCGAAAAGGCCATCCTTACTTCGGATATTGGTATCAATCCCACCAATGACGGTAAGATGATCCGTCTCGTTTTCCCCGAACTAACAGAGGAGAGACGTAAAGAACTTGCCAAGGATGTTAAAAAGCGTGGTGAGAATGCCAAGGTTGCCATCCGTAATATTCGTCGTGATGCCAATGATATGGTGAAAAAGCTTTCAAAGAGCGAAGATATTTCCGAGGATAACGTTTCAGATATGGAAGATGATATCCAGAAGATGACCGATGGATTTATCGCCAAGATCGATGCAACCATCGAAGAAAAATCCAAGGAGATCATGACAGTATAAAATCGGTTTATACAGTTAAAAAAGGGGACGTATGATCGTTCCCTTTTTATCTTATAGAGAATCACTTTGTATATGTGACAAATATAGATATGAATATGGATGAATTTACTACAGTACCGGAGCACGTTGCTCTTATCCTGGATGGTAACGGCCGTTGGGCTAAGGCTCAGGGTAAACCCCGGACATACGGGCATATAATGGGGGCTAAGAGAGTAGAGCCAATTTGCAGACACGCGGATAAAAGGGGTGTCCGTTTTTTGACTTTATATGCATTTTCTACCGAGAACTGGAACCGTCCGGATGATGAGGTTTCTGCCCTTATGGGGCTTCTGGGTAAATACATGGACATTTGTCGTGATATGGCTCTTAAGGAAAACATGCGAGCTCTTATCCTTGGGGACAGGGAACCCCTTTCGGATACTCTTAAGAAAAAGGCAAAAAGACTGGAAGAGGAAACAAAGTCCGGTACCGGACTTACACTTTCCATATGCATAAACTACGGAAGCAGAGATGAGATGCTTCGTGCCATGAGAAATATGTATTCGGACATGAGAAGCGGAGACGAGGATCCTTCTGCCATTACCGAGGATAGGTTTTCTTCTTATCTGGATACGGCAGGTATTCCGGATCCAGACTTTTTGATCCGAACAAGCGGAGAGCAACGCCTTTCCAATTATCTGATGTGGCAGCTTGCTTATGCAGAATTGTATTTTACTGACGTTCCCTGGCCTGATTTTGATGAAGATGAATTTGATCGAGCACTTTTAGCTTATGCCGGAAGGCAGAGACGCTACGGAGGTATTTGATGTTTTGGACCAGACTATTTAGCGGTATAGGACTTCTGGTTATACTAGCCGGGCTTATTTACCTGGGAGGTGATTTTCTCTTTGCAGGAACACTTCTGATATCGTTGATAGGACTTTTTGAGTTTTATCGTGCAATCGGAATCGAAAAAAAATATCCGGGTTATGTGGGGTATTTGACGCTTATAGTGTATTATCTGCTTCTTCGATTTGAAGTTCCCTTTATCAGTATCATGCTGCTTTGGATGACAGCACTTTTTGCGCTTCTTATCCATTATGTGTTTACATATCCCAAGGTTAATATCCAGGAAGTTGCGTTGTCCTTTTTCGGAATATTTTATGTGGGAGTCATGCTTTCTCATATCTACCTTTTGAGGATGCTTCCTCTTGGAATATATCTGGTTTGGATCATCTTCATATGTTCCTGGGGCTGTGATACCTGTGCATACTGCGCAGGACGCCTTTTCGGCAAGCACAAGATGTCACCAGTACTTTCCCCCAACAAGACTGTGGAGGGGGCTATTGGAGGCCTTCTGGGCGTATTTTTGATCACAGCATTATTCTGTTTTATCTTAAAAGATACGCTGGGGATCCATACTACGCATATATTCGGGCTTTCAGCGGTAGCTGCAGTTGCAGGCTTTGCTTCCATGATCGGTGATCTTGCAGCATCCGCTATCAAAAGGACCTACGATATCAAGGATTATGGTAATCTGATACCCGGTCACGGCGGTATACTTGACCGCTTTGACTCTGTTATTATTACTGCGCCTATCGTATATTACCTGATCACTATAGTATTATCCGGAGTAGAATTATGAAATACGTTTCCATACTTGGCTCCACAGGCTCCATCGGTACACAGGCTCTTTCCGTAATTGAAGAAATGAGTGACATCAAGGTCTGCGCCATGGCCTGCGGAAGCAATATTGACTTATTTGAAAAGCAGGTTAGAAAGCATTTGCCTGAAATTGCCTGCGTTTATGATGAAAAACAGGCAGCAGTTCTTTCAGAAAATCTCAGTGCTCTGGACATAAAAGTTGTCAGCGGTATGGATGGTCTTATTGAGACTGCATGTTTTGGAAAAACCGAACTCGTACTTACAGCTGTAGTTGGAATGATCGGTATCAGACCTACCATAGCTGCTATAGAGGCAGGCAAGGATATTGCTCTTGCCAATAAGGAGACCCTGGTTTGTGCCGGAAGTATCATTATGCCTCTTGCTCGGGAAAAGGGAGTCCGCATTATACCCGTGGACTCTGAGCATAGCGCAATTTTCCAGAGCATTATGGGTAGCGAGGATCAGGAGATCAGACGTATCATCCTGACTGCATCCGGAGGCCCCTTCTTTGGCAAGGATTTTGATGAACTTGAGAGTGTTACACTTGAGGATGCGTTAGCTCATCCCAACTGGTCTATGGGAAAAAAGGTTACCATCGATTCTGCAACCATGGTCAACAAGGGACTAGAGGTTATGGAGGCCCACTGGCTGTTTGGTGTTCCTCTTAACAGGATACAGGTAGTTGTTCATAGAGAGAGCATCCTTCATTCAGCCGTTGAGTTTGAGGACGGTTGCATCATTGGACAGATGGGGCCCGCAGATATGCGACTTCCCATTCATTTTGCCTTTACTTATCCCGATCGCGGAGAGCTTTCCGGCGAACCTTTGGACCTTTTCTCTATACATCAGCTAACCTTTGATCATCCGGATATGGAGACATTTTTCGGACTTGCTCTTGCTTTTGATGCGGCTCTTGCAGGCGGCAATATGCCAACCATCTTTAACGCTGCCAACGAGGAAGCGGTTGCTGCATTTTTGAGAGGGGATATTTCTTTTGTACAGATACCAGAGATCATTTCCGCAGCTATGATGGAAGTTGATTTTATTGATGAGATTACTTTAGACGATATTTTTAATACTGAAAAAAAGACCAGAGAATTTGTACTTGATTATATTAGCGTTATTTAGGAGTTATTTATGCAGATCATTGTTGCTATTTTAGTATTTAGTTTTATTATCTTTTTTCATGAGCTGGGTCATTTCCTTTTGGCCAGAGCCAATGATGTAAAAGTCAATGAGTTTGCCATCGGTATGGGGCCCAAGCTTTTAGCTTGGACCAAGGGAGAAACCACATACTGTCTCAAACTTCTTCCCTTTGGAGGATCCTGCTCCATGGAGGGTGAGGATGAGGAAAGTTCCGATGAGAGAGCATTTAATAAGAAAAATAACTGGCAGAAGTTTCTCATAGTATTTGCAGGGCCTTTTTTTAACTTTCTTTTGGCATTTATCCTTGCAGTGATCCTTCTTATCGCTGCAGGTTATAATCCTGCTGTAGTTGAGGATGTTATTGACGGATATCCCGCTCAGGAAGCCGGGATTGAGGCCGGTGATGAGATCATCAGAATGGGCGGATACAACGTTCATTTTTATAATGAGATCGGCATTTACAGCCTTTTTCATCAAAATGAGACTTTTGATGTAACTTATATCAGGGACGGGCAGAAGTATACCACTACGGTCACGCCCAAACTTTACGAGGAAACCGGCCGTTATCTCATTGGAGTTTCCGGCAATACCATTGTTCGCCGGACAGGCTTTTTCTCTACAATCGCCTATGGATTTTATGAGATCAAATATCAGATCTATGTAGTTTTAAACAGTCTAAAGATGCTTTTTACAGGTGGTCTGTCCATCAATGATCTTTCCGGGCCTGTGGGTATCGTTAAATCTATGGGAGATACCTATAATCAGGCTGCGCAGATTAGTGTTATAAGTGTTATACTGACCATGATGAATTATGCGGTCCTTTTGTCCGCTAACCTTGGTGTTATGAATCTTTTGCCTATCCCTGCGTTAGACGGTGGAAGGATCCTGATCTATATCATCGAGGGCATCACTCGCCGCAAGATCCCCGAAAATGTTGAGGGCGCCATCAATCTTGCAGGCTTTGTCCTTCTAATGCTGCTTATGGTTTTTGTAATGGGCAATGACATAAAAAAGATAATCGCTCCGTAGAGATAGACTTCCTATATCTATGGCTGCTTTGTAAATGGTGGTGGATATTATGGGTATATTTTCTAACAGAAGAAAAAGCAGAGTTGTTAATATCGGCGGAGTCCTTGTTGGCGGCGATAATCCTGTTGTTATCCAGTCAATGACTAACACCAAGACCGCTGATGTTGCTGCAACTGTTTCTCAGATCCATAGTCTTGAGAAAGCCGGCTGTCAGATTGTCAGGAGTACGGTTCCGGACATTGAATCAGCAAAAGCCTTTTCAGAGATCAAAAAACAGATATCCATTCCTTTGGTTGCGGATATCCATTTCGATCACAAGCTGGCTATCGCAGCTATTGAAAACGGTGCTGACAAGATCCGGATCAATCCCGGCAATATTGGATCCGCTGACAGGGTAAGGGCAGTTGTGGACTGTGCAAAAGAGCGCAATATTCCTATTCGGATAGGCGTTAATTCCGGCTCTTTGGAGCGAGATATCCTCGAAAAGTACGGAAGCGTAACTGCAGAGGGTCTTTGTGAGAGTGCCCTTATTAACGCATCCATGATCGAGGATATGGGGTATGACAATATAGTTCTTAGCCTCAAGTCTTCAGATGTTCTTATGTGCTCCGAAGCTCACAGACTTATTGCAGACAAATGCGATTATCCTATTCATGTAGGCATCACCGAAGCAGGCAGTATCAAAAGCGGTAATATCAAGTCCGCCGTCGGTCTTTCTTTGATATTATCCCAGGGTATAGGTGATACTATCCGCGTTTCGCTTACAGGAGACCCGGTAGAGGAGATTTATTCGGCCAAGGCCATTCTGCGCACTTTGGGTCTCTACAAGGGCGGTATAGAGGTTGTTTCCTGTCCTACCTGCGGAAGGACGAACATTGATCTTGAGGACCTTGTATCACGGGTAGAAAAGCTTGTACTGAGCTATGATCTTGATATCAAGCTGGCAGTCATGGGTTGCGTTGTCAACGGCCCGGGAGAAGCCAGAGAAGCAGATCTGGGCGTATGCGGAGGACGCGGAGAGGCTCTTTTGATCCGCGGATCCGACGTTATAAAAAAAGTACCTGAATCACAGGTTTTTGAAGAGTTAAAATACATTTTAGATAATTGGGAAGAGTTATATGGCTCAAAAGTTTCTTGATCTGTTTCGTGAAATAAAGCTTGATACTTCCTTGCAGACTATTCTTGAAAAGTCCGAGATCATACGTATTTCGGACTCGAAAGATCATAGTCTTTTTTGCGTTTATATCAAGGCCCCTGTGCTTATTCCAAAGCGCAAGATCTGGGAACTTGAAGGCATCATCAAAAAACAATATTTTTCTAACTCCGATAAAGTCACAGTCAGAGTCAAAGAAAAGTTCGACCTTACAGACTCATATACTCCAAGACGTATTTATTCCGATTACAGAGACAGCATACTTGAGGAGATCAGAGCTCATAATATGCTGCTTTTCCAGCTTTTAACTAGAGCAGATACTGTCTTTGATGATGACAGTGAGGGTCGCAGTCATATGACTTTGGTCCTTGAGGATACAATGATCGCTCATGAGCAGCAG
>JAEELH010000180.1 GCA_016288825.1 Lachnospiraceae bacterium
GAAAGAAGTGAAAAAGCATCTGCAAGATGTGCGGGTATATCCATTCCCTCCAGATACTCCTCAAGTCCGAAATAGTTCTTATTGGCGATCATTAAGCGGATATCGTCTCTTGTATCCTCGTCAAAAGAAGCAGCATCCATAAGACCGTCAAAAATGGCCGAATGCCCAATGGTGATTCCGAAATCAGACAATCCGCAGGCAATAAGACCACGTACTATCATGGAGATCATCTCAGCATCTGTCTCTATACTCTCCTCACCGATACACTCTCCGCCGATCTGGGTACGCTCATTGAGATTACCTCGAAGGGTCTTTTGATTTGAAAATACAGAGCCCTTGTAATAAAGACGCAGAGGCGCTGTCCTGTCATTATAGTATCTGGACACGCATCTGGCGATAGACGGAGTAAAATCAGGGCGAAGTACAATAGTCTCACCCTCTCTGTCAAAAAACTTATACAGGTTCTTGGATGAAACTGTTCCCATCTTGCTGCCGAACAGATCAAAATACTCAAAACTAGGAGTCTGGATGGGATCATATCCATAGGTTTCAATGATCTCGGAAAGCTGCTTTTCAATAGAAATCTTACGCTTGTATTCGCTTCCGATAATGTCTCTTACACCTTCCGGTGTATGTAATCTTCGATTCATACTTTAACACTTTAGCGTAGTAACGCATCTCCTTATTAGCATAATATTGGGTTAAATTATATCCATATCACTCTCTGTTGTCAAGGTCCCGTCCTAAAAGGCGAAGATAGGGAATGATATTTCCTTCACTATTAAAGAAATACCCCTCGTCCAGTTCGTCCTGTCTGAAGCTTTTTCGACCTCCTGACATTGCCCTGTTCCAAAATGAGAGTATCTCCTCAAACCTCATATAATAATACAGATCATCAGCTGTAAAAGCTATCAGAAAAAAGGCTATCCCTCCCTGTGTCTCCATATCCTCCATAAACTGCATCTGGTGGGTATGGATATTGGCAATAGGAAAGGTTGATGTAGCGCATTCCTTGGCATCAAAACAAACCGGTATGCCCTGAACCGCTCCTATATAATCCACTGTGGATTTCTGATCAAAGTAGGCCAACGTAATATGCCTGGTCTCCTTGTCGATCTCCATGGGCGTTATGGGTGTAGGCACCTTTTGGATAAGGGCAAGTCCCTTTTCCCTGTATAATTCATTTGTATGATTAACCATCTCCTCAAGGGCAGATCCCCTGAGACCTCTTGAATTCCATGTTGCCATATGATCTACCTGAATTCGTCAAAACACGAAGGAAGGGGCGCTTCCAGATCAAGATCCCCAAGCCTTACCCTATGACAAAACAAAAGCTGATGATCAAAACCATCTTTTTTCCCACGTCCGTACTTGGGATCACCAAGGATAGGATGTCCGATACCGGACAAATGAGCCCTTATCTGGTGAGTCCTGCCGGTATAAAGCCTTACCTCAAGAAACGTATCCCCCTCCTTAAAAGCTATAGGTCTTATACCTGTCTTTACCTGTTTTGCCCCGTCACGTTCAAAGGGCGTAATACTTACAGTATTATCAGCTCCCTTGGTCCAAAAGCCGGTCAGGATCTCTTCACGCTCTACTATACCATGACAGACACATACATAAGTTTTTATCAAAAGCCCGTCTCTTATCATCTGTGTCAGATATCCGGAGCCTTTGAGTGTTTTTCCGAAAAGGATGATGCCTCCTGTATTACGATCAAGCCTGTTAGCAACAGAAGGATGAAAGATCCTGTAGGATTCTAAGGTAAGCTTTCCTTCTGAAATAAGCCGTGCCAGGATCATGTCATTTATATTTTCACTTCCCTCTCCGTCAGGCATGGATAAAAGCCCGAAAGGCTTTACAGCAGCGATGATATCATCATCCTCATATAGAATACTAAGTCCGGAATGATCCAGAGATCTGATCCTGTCAAAAACATCATCATCCCCTAAACGTTTTCCCGCACCTCTCATCTTATCGAAGGTCTCATCGGAGAAAAACACCTTGATCACATCTCCTTCGCCGAGGATCTCACTTCCGGAAGCTTTTTTATCGTTAAGAACAATGTTTTTCTTCCGGAGCATCTTATATAGGAATCCGCTTCCGGCTTCGCGAAATACTCTTTTTAAATATTTGTCCAGCCGCTGGTTCGCCTGGGCTTTATCAACTATTATTTCTTTCATTATATATATTTTTAGACAAAAAACATGCCATTCCAAAAAGTGAGGAATGGCATGTAGATCAATCCTTTTTGAAAAAATCCTCTGAGATATCCGCTATAGTAAGCGACTTCTCCTCATCGGCAGCTGCCCCCTCTTTCGGAGAATCTGAAGCCTCAGCTGCAGGCTCGGGAATATTGACCGGCTGTGTAATGGTAGCACTTTCCTCAGCTGCAACTGTAGTCTCAGGATGAGGATTAAGCTCCATACGATTGGCAACTACAGTATCCAAATATCCCTGCATGGTGGAGAGATAATTATCTGCTCTGGATCTGGTAGTATCAATTGATCTAAAGATCACATCCTGGATAGCCTTAAGAAGAGAATCTGCATACTCGATGGCTCCGCTTCGGATCTCATTGGCATCCATGGTAGCCTTATCCAAAAGCTCCTGAGCATTTTTGGTAGCGATCATGACTACTTCATTAGCCTGAGCATATGCCTGTTGCATGATCTGATGCTCACTAACAAGTTCATTAGTCTGGATCTGCGCCTCAGCAATGATAGCCTCCGCCTTCTTTTTAGCATCCGCGATAATAGCTTCCTGATTGCTGATCACCTTTTGATACTGACGTATCTCAACAGGAGTACGTGAACGAAGCTCCTCTAACAGATTCTCCAGATCATCTCTGTTAACCATTATCTTGGTGCTGGAGAACGGAGCCGCCTTGCAACCCTCCACATACTCCTCTATTTCCTCGATTATATCTTCAATATCACTGGCCATGATTCTTCTCCTTATCTTGATTTTCTAACGACTTTAGCTTCGATAAGGGGTATGATCTCATCCGGAACAAACTTAGAGATATCACCGCCATATGAAGCAAACTCTCTGACTACAGTGGACGACAAATAAGAATAACTTAGTGAAGTAGTCAGAAAAACAGTCTCAATGGATGGATACTGAACATGATTGACCTGAGCTATCTGAAGCTCATACTCAAAGTCAGTAACGGCACGAAGCCCCCTGATGATGACAGAAGCATCAACTTTTTTTGCAAAATCAACAGTAAGTCCGTCAAAGGTTGCAACAGAAACATTGTCATAATCTTTGACAAGACCCTTAATCATACTAACACGTTCATCTGCAGAAAACAATGGCTTTTTTGCGCTGTTATCAAGAACAGCAACGATGATCTCATCAAACATCACCCTTGATCGGGAAATTATATCCAAATGGCCGTAGGTGATTGGATCGAAACTCCCTGGATAAATAGCCTTACGCATAAAGCACTCCTACTTTTCACTTTTTTTAAGGAAAACATGCTGATTGGTCTTGTAGGTCTTGATTCGATAAATCTCAAGCCCCTCAGGTATATCAAAGGTATCATCAAGTGCATTCTCTACCACGATGATGCCGTAGGCCGGAAGCAGATCCAGCCTGAGGATTTCTTTCAAACAGTCCGAAACGAGACTTTTTTCCTCGTAAGGTGCATCAATAAATATAAGAGAAAAAGGCTTCTCCGAAACCACCTGACCAAGTGCAAAAGGAAGTTCCTTTTGGATGACTGTGCATCTGTCCTCAAATTTGGTCTTTTTGATATTGGCCTTTATACACTCCATGGGCTTTTTGCCGGAATCAATTAGGACTGCCTTATCGGCACCTCTCGACAATGCCTCGATAGCAAGCTGTCCGCTGCCGGCAAAAAGATCAAGGACCTTTGCTTCAAATATATCAGGACTGAGGATATTAAAAAGTGTCTCCTTGATCCTGTCTGTTGTAGGTCTTGTGCCCTCACCCTCCGGAGTTTTAAGAGGGATACTCCTGGCACTTCCTGCAATAACTCTCACTTATTCGGGCTCCTTTAAAACCTGGATATTATGTACGATATAATCAATAAGCGAAACAATGGTAAGGATAAGTGCTATCCACATAAGAACTGTAGTTGTGTACTTAAACCAAAGCCACTGGAAATTAGCAACCATGCAGATGACCATGAGCATCTGGAATGTGGTCTTAAATTTACCCCAGTAGCTGGCTGCTATAACAATGCCCCTCTCTACAGCGATAAGTCTGAATCCGCTGATAATGAATTCTCTTGCTATGATAATGATACAGATCCACGCGGGAAGCTGTCTTGTTTCAACCAGAGCTATAAGGGCCGAACATACAAGAAGCTTGTCAGCCAGAGGATCCATGAACTTTCCGAAGTTGGTTATAAGATCGTACTTTCTGGCAATACGTCCATCAAGAAAATCCGTAATACATGCAACAATAAATACTCCATCCGCAACGAGTCTCATGACCATATCGTCTCTCCATACCAGAAGGATAACGACAAAAGCCGGAACAAGAAGAACACGAAGGATTGTAAGTTTATTGGGTAGATTCATCTTCATAAGGTACTCCTATCAGATCATAATCTTTGCTGGAAGTTACTCTGAGTCTTACTATGTCACCTGACATGTATGAAAAAGGACTTTTGAAAAATATAAGACCGTCAACATCCGGCGCATCCCGGTAAGTCCGGCCAACATACAGATCCGATTCCTCTTCGGGAAGGGCTCCCTCAACGATCACATCAAATTCACAGCCAACAAGACTTTCATTTTTAGCAAATACAACATCCTGCTGAGCGATCATGATATCGTCATAACGTATCTGTGCAACCACCGGATCTACCTGATCCGGAAACTCAGCAGCCTCAGTACCCTCCTGGGGAGAATACATAAAGCACCCCAGCCTGTCAAATTTCATCTCACGAACAAACCTGAGATTCTCGCGATGATCCTCCTCAGTCTCACCCGGAAATCCGGTTATGATCGTAGTACGAAGTGCTATATCCGGAATAGCCTCTCTAAGTCTCTTAACGGACTCTATAAGCTCGTCATGTCTCGTACGCCTTTTCATGGCAGACAAAATATGATCGGAAGAATGCTGTATGGGAATATCAAGATAATGGCATACCTTGGGATTCTCGGCCATAACAGTTATAAGCTCGTCATAGATCTCCTCAGGATACGCATAAAGGATACGGATCCAAGCAAGGGATCTGATCTCCGACAGTTTTGTCACTAGCTCATGAAGTGACTTATGCCCATACAGATCAACGCCATAAAGTGTAGTTTCCTGAGCCACAAGTATAAGTTCTCGCACTCCCTTTGACACCAAATCTGAAGCTTCATTCAAAAGCTCCTCCATGGGAATACTTCTGTATGGTCCTCTGATGGAAGGGATCACACAATAACTGCAGCCCTTGTTGCATCCCTCAGCAATCTTAAGGTAAGCCGAATATCCGCCCTGGGATAAAAGTCTCCCTCGATTAACAGGAAGTCTGTCATCGGACTCGATAGAATCCTCAGGCTTGCCGGAAAGAACCGATCCTATTACCTCTGTGAGATGATCATATGACGTCGTGGTCAGAAAAGCATCAACTTCCGGAAGCTCCTCATGTATAAGATCGGAAAAGCGGGTAGAAAGGCAGCCTGTAACGATAAGCGCCTCCAACTTCCCCTCCTGACGATATCTGGAAAGATCAAGTATCGTATCAATACTTTCCTCCATGGCATCAGAGATAAAACAACAGGTATTGATAACGATCACCCTGGCTTCGGCAGGATCGGAAACCATCACGTAACCCGCCTGATCCAGATCATATAGCATATGCTCGGCATCGGTAAGATTCTTATCACAGCCGAGAGAGGTATAATAAAGGCTTATGCCCTCTACACTACTCCTCATCTTCGGGAGCGTCCTCCTCTTCGTCATCTTCATCAAAATCTACTTTAGCCTGCTCGTCATCAGCAAGGTTTTCTGCTTCAAGAGCCTGAGCTGCATCACGCTCAGCCCTGCGCTCCTTAAGGATGCTCTCAGCCTCCTCAACCTTTTTGCGACGGGCAAGTGCCTCATCATCCGTAAGGATCTGAAGATCTCCCTGATAAAGCTCTCTTACAGCAATGGAAAGAGCTTTTTCGCCGGTAGCATACTTTACAAGAGGATCCTTGCCTCCTGTGATCTGACGTGCTCTCTTGGCCGTAGCTGAAACAATGCTGTAACGGCTGTTAACAACGGGCTCCATACCAACGTCAGCGCCCTCATTAACTACTCTCATAAGTTCTACATATGACGGATGTATCATCTTTAATCCTCTCCCTTCGCAAATATCTCAAGTTGCTGTCTTATATCTGAAATCTTTTCTCCACAGCGATGTGCTCTGAAATGCTCACTCTGGATGATATTATGCACTTCCAAAACTGCTCTTGAAAGTTCATCATTGATCACAAGATATTCATACTTATCTATAAAAGCCGACTCCTTGCTGGAGATCGAAAGCCTCTGGGCTATAACCTCCGGAGTCTCGGTGCCTCTGCCTACAAGTCTTTTTCTCAGTGCCTCAGCCGTAGGCGGCGTTACAAAAAGAAGCAACGCGTCCGGATACTTTTCCTTTACTTGAAGAGCCCCCTGAACCTCGATCTCGAGGATCACATCGCAGCCCTTGGACAGAAGGTCCTCCACATAGGCACGGGGCGTTCCGTAGGACTTACCATTGAAGGTGGCGTATTCAAGAAACTCACCGGCCTCTATCATCTCATCAAACTGCTCGCGAGTCTTAAAAAAATACTCGCGTCCTTCCTCCTCACCCTCTCTGGGACTACGGGTAGTAGCTGAAACGGACAGATAGTAGGTGCCAGGATATTCAGCAAGAAGATGCTTGACTATCGTGCCCTTGCCCGCTCCGGAAAACCCGGATAATACTGTAAGGATACCTTTTTCGTGCTTCATGATTCATCTCCCGTACGCTGCGATTTAAGACGTCCTGCAATAGTTTCCGGCAAAAGAGCTGAAAGAACAACTCTGCCATCCTCCATAAATATAACTCCCTTGGTACGTCTTCCGCAGGTTGCATCTATAAGCATTGATGACTCTCTTGCATCATGTATGTATCTCTTTGCCGGCGCGGAATCGGGACCGATCATGCAGATTATACCCTCGCCGCGGACCATATTGCCAAAACCGATATTGATAAAATGCATATACTACTCCAGATTCTGAATCTGCTCGCGGATCTTTTCGATACAGGTCTTCATCTCGATACCTACACCGGTGATCTCCTTGTCGGTAGACTTGGAAAGAATGGTATTGGCCTCTCTGTTAAGCTCCTGAGCAATAAAATCAAGTTTACGCCCAACAGCCTCATCAGTAAGTAAAGTTGACCTGGCCTCCTCGATATGACTCCGAAGTCGTACTAACTCCTCATCCACGCAGATCTTGTCAGCAAAAAGGGTCACTTCCATGGCTATCCTGGACTCGTCAATAGACGCATCCTCCAAAAGCTCGTGAACCCTGTCGGTGATCCGGGCCTTATACTCTTCTATTATCTGGGGCGATCTAGACTCGATAAAGGAAACATCCTTTAAAAGTTCATCCAATTTGGAAAGCATATCCTCTCTGAGACGTTCACCCTCGTCCCGCCTGTTGGAAACAAAGCGGTCAATGGCTCCGTCAAGAGCATCCATTGTCATGGAAAGAAGCTGCTCCGGATCATCCTCTGCCTCCTTGACTTCAAATACGTCAGGCAGAGTTGCTATGGAAGAAACGGTAAGATCGTTGAGAATGCCATAGGCCTTTGCCATCTGGATGGCACTTTCCTGATAGGCCTCCACAACGGATGGATTATATCTGATGTCGTACTTACGATCAAAAGACTCTTCAAACTGGAAGCTGACATCTACTTTACCTCTGGAGATGCGCTTTTTCAGAAGTGCCCGTACCTCACCCTCGAATACGGATAATTTTCTGGGCATCTTGACCGAAAGTTCCAAGTATCTGTGATTAACTGATTTAAGCTGGCATGTGACTTTTTTGCCCTCGGACGTTATCTCAAAATGTCCGAAACCTGTCATACTGTAAGCCATGTATTTAACGCTCCTTAAAAAAACGTACTTTACGAATGCACACTTCGCACTATTATACTGTAAATATCAATGCTCGTCAAGGGTAAGCCCCTCTGTTGAAGGCTTTACAACCATGGAATAGTTGGTGTGATAGATCAGATATCCGGGAGGTCCTCCGGCAGGTTTTTTTAAGAATTTGCGCTGGATATAATCTATCTCCAACTTATCAGAATCCCTACCGCTGGAATAAAAAGCAGCCAGCTGTGCCGCAAGGATGAACTGATCATCCGGAAGTTCTTCATTTTTACCCTTTATTATCACATGTGAACCGGGCATCTGCTTGGCGTGGAACCACCAGTCTCCCCCGTTGGCAATCTTAAAGGTAACATATTCATTCTGATAATTATTCTTACCAACATAAAAATCGTAACCTGCTTCAGAAACAAAATGAAGAGGCTTGGAAGGTTTGGTTTTCTTTCCTTTTTGAGTCTCTTTTTTAAGATATCCCTGGTCCCGCAGTTCTTTTTTAAGTTCTTCAAGATCCTCGGCACTTTCACACATCTCGGCAAAACTAAGAGTTTCCTTCAAATAATTGAGAGAACTCCTTGTTGTCTCCAGTTGAACCTCAAGAGCACTTTTCGTACGTTTAAGTTTGGCATATCTGTCAAAATAAGCCTGTGAATTCTCTATACCGCTCTTGGTTTCATCCAAAGGTATTGTAACATCTTCTCCATTATAATAGTTTTTTAAAGTTACTTTTTTACTCCCTGCCTTGATATCATGACCGTATGCCGAAAGCAATTCTCCGTAAAGCTGTATATTATCCAGCTTTTTTGTATCAGCCATCTGCTTTTCCTGAAGGTCCAGCTTTTTGCTTTCTCTTTCTATAAGGTTTTTAATATGTTTCCTAATGTCGGATGATTTCTGCTGCATCAAAGTATATGCAGCCTTTTTAGTATAAAAATCCTCCAGCATGGAAGAGATATCCGAACACGAAACCTCTTCCATATCACTATAACTGCTCAAGGGATAAACACTGAATTCAGACGGCATCTTGTTATTGTAGTAGATGACCGGATGATAGTCCCCTTCATCCATACGTGAAAGAAGGGATTTGAATTCCCGGTACAGATCGTCTCTTGCCTGAACCGTGATGGCAGTTGCGGGTCTGTCCGCATCGGCACCGGCTCTCTCACAAAGATCAATCGCCGCCACCTTTGAAAAACCTACCAAAGATGAGGTAAGAGCCCCGGCTATAGGCATGGGGCGCTTAAGGATATCCTCATAAAACATTACATCCGTAACACTCCATGGATCAAACTTTCCCTCCTGTGAAGGAATAAAGTAATCCCTGCCCGGAAGGACTTCGCGAACAGAACTGGTAAGGGCTCCAACGTGCCTGATAGCATCCAGGATCTTCATATCCTCATCACAGAAAATGATGTTTGAATGCTTGCCCATTATCTCTATCATAAGAAACTTTTTAGCCTGCTCTCCCATCTCATCAAGATGCTCGATCCCTATCTTGATAACACGCTCAAGCCCCATCTGCTGAACCTCAGAGATCCTGCCACCGGAAATATGCTTCCTAAGGAGCATGCAAAAATTGGGAGCCGTCATAGGCGAAGGCTTGTTTAATCCCGTGAAATAAATAAGGGGTAAAGAAGGATTGGCGCTGATAAAAAGCCTCTTTTGTCCCGCCTGTCCCTTACAGGTTATAATAAGTTCATAGTTTTCTGGCTGTGCTATCTTAGAGATCCTGCTTCCAATAAGTTCCTTCGCAAGTTCATAACACAGCCCGTGTATGGTTATTCCGTCAAAAGCCATGAAAAGCTCCTTTATAAATTAGTAAATTGATGTTTTCTAACTTCATGAAGATGAGAAGCGATAAGACTTCCCTCGTCAGATGTAAGTTCCGGATCCTTTGCCAAAAGATCAAGTGCCGCATCTCTTGCCGCAACAAGAAGTTCGGAATCCGCATAAATATCTGCGATCTTAAAGGACATATCCCCGCTCTGGCGGACACCCAACATATCTCCTGCACCACGCAGTTTAAGGTCCTCATTGGCAATAAAGAATCCATCATTGGATGATGCTAGGATATTGAGCCTTGCCATACTATCCTTGTCATCTGATGTGCATACCAGTATACAGTATGATTGGAACGCACCTCTTCCTACCCTGCCCCGGAGCTGATGCAGCTGAGAAAGGCCAAAACAGTTGGCATTTTCTATCATCATGACAGTCGCATTTGGTACATTGACACCTACCTCTATGACAGTTGTAGATATAATGATATGGATCTTTCCAGCAGCAAAGTCGGATAACACCTTATCCTTTTTATTAGGTTCCAGTCTTCCATGAAGGATGCCGATACTCACTGACGGATCAAAATACGGCCTGATAGTCTTGGCATATTCTTCAACATTTTCCCTGTCCGTTTTGTCCGATTCCATACTCGCTTCGATCATGGGACAGATTATCATGGCCTGATGACCAGCGGCTATCTCCTTAGCGATGAATCTGTAGGATGCCTCTCTTTTATCCTTGCCAACAACAGCATTTTTAACAGGAAGACGCTCTGCAGGAAGTGAAGGTATCACTGAGATATTCATCCCTGCGTAAAGGATCATGGCCAGGGTTCTCGGAATAGGAGTTGCGCTCATAACGATGGAAAACACATCGCCGCCCTTACCTGTCAGAGCCTTTCGCTGTTTTACTCCAAATCTGTGCTGCTCATCTGTAATAACAAGTCCAAGATCATGGTATGTAACGCTGTCCTGAAACAGCGCATGGGTTCCGATAACAAAGTTTGCCTCACCTGATGCTATTAGTTCTCTGGCCGTACGCTTCTCAGCTGCCTTCATAGAACCGGTAAGAAGTACAGCCTTAAAGGGAAGATCCTGCTCTTTGATCATTCTTAGAAAAGTCTCATAATGCTGCCAGGCAAGCACTTCGGTAGGAGCCATGATAACAGACTGATATCCGTTTTCCGCGAAACGTGTCATGGCAAGAAAAGCGATCACCGTTTTACCGCTGCCCACATCTCCCTGGACCAGCCTCTGGGTGATCACATCTCCGGTAATATCACTTTCAATATCCGAAAGCGTACTCTTCTGACCCTCAGTTAGTTCAAAAGGCAATGAAGAAGCCACCTTTTGCGAATACTTATTTTCAGGAAGTTTAAATGTATTTGGTTCTTTTTCGCTTCTTCCGATCTCAAGATTAAGGATCATGGAAAGGTCAAAAAACTCATCGAAAGCAAGCCTCTCTCTGGCCTTTTTCCTGTCAACCTCATTATCGGGAAAATGAATATGATAAAGGGCCTCCCTAAGATGATAAAGACCTGCTTTTTTTCTTATATCATCACAAAGATGGTCCGAAATCGTACCAATCATACCAAAAGAAGAATCAACCATCTTACCGATCTTGGAATTTGTCAGTCCTTTGGTCAAAGAATAAACAGGATAAAGCCCCGTAGTCAGTGATCTATACTCTTCAGGAAGATAGACTGCAGGCTGCTCCATCTTATATCTGCCTTTTTCCATCCTCACCATACCATAGAATATATATCTCTTTCCCGGAGAAACCTTGCTTTTGATATATGGCTGACGAAACCATACAAGATCTACCTGATCATCACCCAGATTAACGGTTCCCAGTGTGATATCCATCCTTGCTGTTTTTTTGGTGATCAAAGACTTATGGCATATGCCCTCAATAGCGCAGTACTCATCTCCGCAGATATTCGAGATACTGCTTTCCGGCTGAGGATAGGTACAATACGCCCGGGGGTAATAATGGATCAGATCATAGATAGTCTCAACACCCAACTTATTGAAAAGTTCGGCACTTTTAGCACCAACGCCTTTTATGCTTGTAATATTTGAATTGATATCCATATAGTCAAAAAGTAATGGGCTGCGAAGATCACAGCCCATTATAGTTATTTATTCTACTGAGATTACGTAATAGTAAACAGGCTGTCCACCATCCTGAAGTTCAACCTCAAGATCAGGGAATTCCTCCGTCACCTTCTGTGACATAGCAGCCGCCTCATCACTTGATACATCTGATCCGTAATAGATACTTACGAGTGAAGATTCATCGGTAACGAGCTCGCCCAGGAGTCCGATAAAGGTATCCTCGATATTCTCGCATACCGAAAGGATGCCCTTGTCACCGATACCCATGTAATCGCCCTCGCGGATTTCCTTATCATCGATAGTGGTATCTCGAACCGCATGAGTGATCTCGCCGGATGCGATACGACCGATCTCCTCTATCATGCGGCTTTCATTGTCCGCAGGACTCTGATCGGGAATATAATTGATAAGAGCTGTGATACCCTGGGGAAGTGTCTTGGTAGGAAGTACGATGACCTCCTTATTCTCACAGAGTGTCTTAGCCTGATTGGCTGCAAGCACGATATTTTTATTGTTGGGAAGCACGAAAACCGTATTGGCATTAACCTTGCCTATAGCCGAAAGGATATCCTCTGTACTGGGATTCATGGTCTGACCACCCTCGATAACGTAGTCAGCACCAAGTTCTCTGAAGATACGGTTCATTCCCTCTCCGATAGATACAGTTACAAACCCCATATCCTTGGGAGGCTCATTGGTGGGCGCCTCCGCTACAGGAGCTGCCTCTGCCACAGGAGTCGTACCAACGGTAGTATTCTCGATAGAAACATCCGTGATCATACCAAATTTGAGGGAACGTGTAAGTGCGCGTCCGGGCTCATTGGTAGAAAGGGAGATCTGCATCTGTTTATTGCCGGTATTGATATGAATTCCGGAACCAATAGTATCAAAATACTCAAGAAGATCTACATCAAGCTTTGCCGCAAATGCCTCCTTGGCAAGAAGGACAAAAGAAACCTTATAAATGTACTCATCTTCTGTCTTTTTATCTGAAGAAGCAATGCTTCCGCTCTCATCCTCTGCAGAAAGAGAAATGTCTATTTCCTTGCCGAGGATAAAGTCCGTGCCCCCGCGAAGGACCTCTACAAGGCCCTGGCCGCCGGAATCAACAACACCTGCCTGCTTTAAAACAGGAAGCATATCAGGAGTCTTAGCAAGTGTTTCCTCTGCCTCCTGAAGAATGCTCTGACAAAATACAATAATATCATCCGTGGTCTCTGCTATCTCGCTTGCCTTGTCGGCTGCTGCTCTGGCAACGGTAAGGATTGTACCCTCCTTAGGCTTCATAACAGCCTTGTAAGCCGTCTCTACTGCCTTTTGGAAAGCATCATTGATAACAGGTACCGTAAGTACTTCCTCTGTCTTGATGACTTTAGTAAATCCACGGAAAAGCTGAGATAAGATAACTCCCGAATTTCCTCTTGCTCCTCTGAGAGAGCCGGATGAGATAGCCTTTGAAAGACTCTTCATATCGGGTGACTCAAGTGCTGCAACCTCTCTTGCTGCAGACATTATAGTCATTGTCATATTAGTACCCGTATCACCATCGGGAACGGGAAATACATTAAGTTCGTTAATAAAGTCCTTTTTTGACTCAAGATACTTGGCACCGGCAAGGAACATATCGGAAAGCTGCGATGCTGTGACTTCTTTAATCTCCAACGTAATATCCTCCTTAATCGATCACACGGAGTCCCTCAACGAAGACCCGTACTCTCTTGACCGGCATACCTGTAAACTCCTCAACTTTGTATCTGACGGTCTGAATAAGATTATCTGAAACCGTAGCAATGCTGACACCATAAGAAATGATGCAGTGGAAATCAAGCGATACATTATTATCCTCATCTACGGTCACATCGATACCGTGTGATAAATAGTCCTTTTTAAGAAGCTTAACGATACCATCCTTCATATTAACGGCACCCATACCAACTATACCGAAGCACTCTACAGCTATCGTGCCGGCATAAGAAGCTATGACTTCCTTATCGATAATAACTTTTCCAAGGTCGTTTTCCATCTGGCCCCTGTGCATAAGATTACCTCCCAAATAAAGGTTAAATGATTGCCTGTGCATAGTTGCAAAGCAACTTCTGCGCTGTAAACCATATTATATCAAAAATTCCAAAAAAAACAATCCAAAAAATGCTTGCAATTTATATATCATTTTGGTAAAATACATTCGTTGTGTTTTCGGCACAGTCTAAATGCAAACTGTTTTTGCGTTTTCCGACTATATATAAAAGGAGGTGCGAAAGATGGCAAAGTGTGCAGTATGCGGCAAAGGTGCTCACTTCGGAAACAATGTGAGCCATTCACATAGAAGATCTAACAGAATTTGGAAATCTAATGTGAAGTCCGTTAAGTGTATAGTAGACGGAACCCCCAGGAAATTATATGTTTGTACTTCCTGCCTGCGTTCCGGAGCTGTAGAGCGAGCATAAAAAAACGTCCCGATAAGGGACGTTTTTTTTATACTTTTTTATTCTGCAACGATCATGGGAACCTTGATCTTTGCCTCTCCGAATAAACCCTCGTAAAGTTTTTTGCCTTCATCAGTGGCAAGAAGCATCTCAATCCGTATATCTTTATCAAACAGTTTTTCGTTTTCCGCAAATACCCTATTCAAAAGTCCGGCAAAAGCAATCTCGTTTCCCGGTGTGGTATAGACAAAATCAAGATCCAGAGCATCACTCTCTCCGATTCGCAAAAGAACTGCGGACCTGACTGAATCACCATCGATAATGAAAGCACTAAGCGGCTTTTCTGTAAGATATGGCGATACATCCACTCCATAGTTATCAAGAAGCCACTTTCCTACTACTGCCTTGTCTCTGAAGGTAAGCTCGTTACCCATGATTCCCACTGCACCGGACTTAGTAACCTTCTTCTTTTCCAAAGCAGCCTTAGCCTCAGCCAGAGTAAAACTGCCAAGTCCACAGTCGGATCTGTCAAAAACAATATCTGAAGCGATAAAAAACGGTTCGAGAGTCACTCTGTCACCATAGGCAACGTATGAAAACTTCAAATGCTTACCTGCAAAATCCTCCAAAAGCTTTGATCCCACACCAAGTCTTCTGTATTCAGGCAAAACAAACAAACTATCAAGTACGATATTGGACTTATCCTCGTGCCAGACAACAGCGCCTGAAGGAGAATCTCCAAATACTACACCGGTAGCATTAACAGAACCTTCATCAAATCCGATCAGATACTCATCCGGAATGATCCCCGCATAACCGGATAAATTATCTGAAGAAACTGTTTCTATTATCATAGTATCTCCCTGTCACTGTGTTAGAATTCCTCAAAATCTTCAAGTTCCTTTTGGATAGCCGCTCTCATTTCTTCCTCGGCCTTTTCATCCTTAGGTTCATTGGCTTTGGCTTTTTCGGCTTCTTTCCTTTCGGCAACGATGCGATCATGTTCGGCACTGGCATCATCATAAAATCTGATGTCTTGTTTAACATTAGTCCTGGAAAGATCCTGCATGTTTGCCAAAAAATCGTCATATTTAATCAGAAACTGCCCACAGGTCTCATTCATTTCGGAGCTGAAATAACTTTCCGTGAGAGACTGTTTTCCGTCCTCGCCGTATTTAAGAGACATATTGGCATAAGGATTACGAAGAAGGACATATCTCTCACCACCAACAACCCTGCCTCCCAAAACAGTATAGGCATGGCCGCTGTTCATACCGGCACTGGTATCAGCCTTGGAACCATAATGGTAAACGTAGCCATTTGAGTTAGCATCCATAATGTCCTGGAAAAGCCTGTCGCTATCTCCGGTATTCTTTAACGACGTAAGACCTAGAGGATTAAATCTATATGTTCCACCACTACCGGCAACACCATCTCCCGTACGACCGGTAAGGGCAAAGAACCACTCTTGTCCGGTTCCGTACCAAAGAGATCTGTATCCCTTTTGGCCGTTCTCTCGTCCAAGGAAAGCGGCTGCTTTTTCCAGCATCTGCATCCAAAGTGCACCAGATGTCTGGATAGCACCGCCGGTTATAAGCTTGGGTACTTCTTTTTTAACGGTAATATATACCGGCTGGGCACAGGGCTGATGTACATAGTGCTCATCCTCAACATAGATTTGTCTATAAAGTCTGACAGTTACCGTACCGTTACCGTTATCCTTCATGCAGTTTTTAATGATGTCGGGATCATAGTTAATGGCAGCCGTAGTTCCGGAAACCATCCAACAGTTAGATACTTTACCCTGACGTAGGTCATTTACCGTAGGCTCATGAGCAAAAAGAGGATCTCCTGTCTTATCATCCCAGGATCTTGTAAAGAAATTGTTCATGGCCCCATCTCGGAAGGATACTGATTTTTTGAACTGCCTGCCTCCCTCCTCTACCGTATCTTCAGGCCTTAAATTAGCGGCATCGATAAGTTCCGGATGATGATAATCCATATCTACAACAAGTCCGCCATTGGTCTGGGAATCAACCAGAGCCTTAAAAACTCTAAGCTCCGGGATCTGATCAAAAACATTCTGGGGAAGCTTGGAAAGCTTATCCTTGAGGTCCCTCATAGCTGCCGATTCAGCCTTATATCCGGATGAATAATGATTGGTATCAAAGTACTTTACTGCCGCTTCTTTTACAGCTGCAATTGCGCCGGCATGTTCATTAAGGGGAACTTCTGTCGGCACTGTTATCTTCATGGCACTGTCAAAAAGTTTTGTCCTGGCGGCAAAACTCTTTTTATCCGAATCGGTAGACAATGCCTCTTCTCTGGTAAGGGAAATGATCCCGGCAGGAACAGTCACCTCAGGCTGATGCTCCTGAGTCATATTCGCTCTCTTCTTAAGTGCCCTTAACTCTTCCGATGCTTCAAAAACCTTGTCAGCCAGTTCCAGATCTCTTAAATTCTGCTGTACGGCATTGGCCAGTGTCGCCTGAAGTACAGCCAGCTTTTGAACTGCCTGAAGTTCAATAAGCTCCTTACGAAATGCTAGCTGCTGTTCTTTTTTTGCCTTTTCAGCCTCCAAAGCTCTGGCATCCTTTTCTATTTTATCAGCATCCTTTGGTACCTCGGTTTTAAGGTTAGCCAATATGAACGCAATACGTTTTTTGATTGCCGGAAGATTTCTTATACGCCCTTCCTTGGACATACTAAGCAAAGTTGCGCTGTCACCGAAAAACATCTCGTCCTCGGAAACAGACTTAGTCATAGCTTCATTGATCTCTTCGGAAGAAAGAGCCGGAAGAGTCAAAGCCTCCTGTTTACGGGCTCTCTGCCTCTCCTCCTTTTCCTGGGAAGTAATAGAAAACCACTCTCTTGTGTCCTCTTCGGAAAACCTGGCGTAATCGTGACCCACCATATCCTTATCGGAAATGATATGTGCTTTCTTAAAATCGGCATCCGCATTAACGCCATCTTTTCTCATAAGAGAAACATGATTCTTTTCACAATAATTATGAAGTCTTCTGGAAAGGAGTTCCATCTTAGGGGCTAAAGTGTCAAACATAGCCCTATCATTGGGAGGAAGAGTATCTCTTCTGGCCTTAAGTAAAGAGTAAGAATAAACCAGATCATATACTCTGGCAAAATTCTTTTTTAGATATGAACGGGTGATCATCTTAGGAGTGAAATGAACAGAGATCAGCTTATTAAAAAGAGTGCCATTGTCAAATCTTCTTTCTCTGGCAACGTCACTCATCTCATAATGCTGTTCCTTATATACATTTTCAAGGGCAGTATAAATAGACACCGTATCAGCCGTAGCATCCTTGGTAAGTTTCTTGGCATTATCTATCTCTACATTACGGCGGATCTGCTCACCTTTTGGTTTCCAGGTCTTTTTACCCAGAGATACCTTGTCCCTGTGAACATCCTCCGAAAGGGCATAAAGGCTCCTGGACTTGGAAACACCAACTGTCTGACCGGCGTACATCCCCATGTATTCCGACTGTTGCATCAAGTCCTGCTGAGTGTCCTGAACCTTTTCTACTTTGATCTTTTCTTTTTTTAAGCTTTTGAGATCACTTATTTCCTCAAATCCGTCTAAGCCTTCTCCCGGTTCACTCATATTATTCTCTCCCCTTTTAGTCTAACTGAACGATCAATTTGCACCGGACATTGCATCCTCTACAGCATCGGTAACAGCCTCTGCCGCTGCCTCACGAGCATTTACTTCGGAAACGGTTCTTCCCTTTGCCTTCTTTTTTGAAACGAAACTGTCAACAAAATCAGGAACAAGATCAAGAAGCTTGTCCATTCCGGTATGAGTCGCAATATTGATAAGACGTGTAGTACCCTCATGGATAACAAGGACGCTGCTGGGAGTCATCTTACCACCCATGCCGCCGGCACCCTTATTTCCGCCGTTGCCGCCAAAGGAACCGCAGCCTATACCAAAAGTAACATCAATAAGCGGGATAATGATCGTATCCTGGATAGTTATGGGATTACCCACAACAGTCTTTGAGGAAAGAAATCCTTCCATTCCGGTAATGAGCGTTCCAACCGTTTCGTCAAATAAACCCTTTTCGTTTGCCATGATCAGCCTCCTATAACCTTAAAAATGAGTGTTCTCGAGTCTTTATTTAAAAGAATTCGGATAAATGCTCCAACTAACCAGCATAGTTTTATCCGCCCCTTTGCGATAAGTTCTCCGTCAAAATATAAGTCACCTGACTCGAAGTCAGCGTTAAGATAATTACCTTTTTTGTACATAAACGGGAAACATGCAAATAACCCATATGACTGTCCCGTAAGATCCGGTGATCCAAGAGAATAATCGCCTCTTATATGCTTGATATGCGGTAGAGTCCTTTTTATAAATCCCATCATACATCCAAGCATGAATTTTATGGCATCAATATTCTGCTTTGTAAGATACTCCTTAGCCAAAGCTACCGGAGATTTCTTTTTCTCGTCATCAGGCGGCTCTTCATCGGCCTCCCGGTCATCTGCCTCCGGCTCTGTTTCAACGTCATCTATTACTACATTATCCAATTCTTCATTACCGGAAACACCGTCTTCGATATCTGCATCTCGGTCAACACTTGTTGAAATCTGATGATTTCCGATAACTTTTTCCCCACGTATCTCAGCTGCTTCGTCTCTTTTTTGTCCACTTTCAGACTCGGCATCCTCAGATATATCCTCCGGTAAAGCTTCAACTTCCTCATCTGCCTCCGGTTCTCCACCGCCTGCAAGTTCCTTTAAGCCAAAAAGTCTGACGCTTACCTGCAGACCGCTTTGCATATCATATACGATCTTGCCGGAAACTATACGCAGCAGATCATGTATCCGAAATCGGACATATCTGGAACCGTTCCACCTGCCTACGATATCGTAACCTATAGGCGCAAATAACATATATAAAAGGGCTAATAGTATGAGTCCTAGGATTACCAGAAGGCTTATACCGATTATCTTAAGAATTATCATAGGCTAAGCCTCTCCAGCGGCAGATAACTTTGTTCCTGCCAATAAGATTTCAATGAATAAACGTCATCTGCATGCTCGGCAACAAGTTCCCTGACAAACTCAGATACAGCATCCCTGCCTCTGACAAGTCCGATAACATACACACGATCACGACTCTCCAGGATCCGCATAGAATCACCGCTCTCGATGATCTCAAACATCTCATCATCACGGTCAGAAAGCATGACATAATAAACCCTTGGATGCTTTCCGCCACTGTTAATACTGTGCATGATCCGTCTGGCGTCCTCGAACCGTCCCCGAACATATAATTTTTCGTAATATAAAAAAGTAGCGTTGAATGTTTTTGAATTTGCTCTCATAGAAGAAAGTATAATAAAAACCCTATATATCTGCAAGATTTATTCATAATACTTATCAAATACATTTTTTGCCAAAGGAAGCGCGAAGGAGCTGCCTGCTCCTGCTCCCTCCATTACAACTGCAATGGCAATTTCTTTCTTTCCTTTTTTCGCAAATCCCACAAACCAGGAATGTGTCTTATTTTTATCGGAAGTATACTCAGCTGTCCCCGTCTTTCCATATGCCTTGTATTTGGAAACATTCATGATACTTCCGGTACCCTCTGTAACCACTTTACGCATATACTTTCTGAGTTTTTTTGCTTCATTTTTGCTGATAAGCATCTCTCCACCGCTTCTCCCGTGAAAAGACCTAACAAGAGTGCCGGTGTTGTTTTCGATCCTGTCAAGATAATATGGAGTCATGATCTGACCGTCCTTACAGATCGCAGAAGCTATAAGCGCCATATGATAAGGCGTAACAAGAGTATCTCCCTGACCTATTGCTGTCTGCATTACAAGCGCGTCATCCGCATTGTTCTTCATGGAAAAAGAACTTTTTTTCACATGTGAAAGGTCCGATGGCAGACTCTTATTGAAAAACAGATCTTCCGCGGAGTTTTTCAGGTCCCCCTTTCCCAGAGAAAGACCGACCTTGGCAAAAGTCGTATTACATGACTTGGCAAAAGCCATGGGAAAATCTATTTTTCCGTGAACGCTGTTACCATAACAATGGATGGTGTATCCACCACTATTATAGCTGCCCTCACAATCAAAATCCGTCTTTTCATCTCCGTGATCACGAAGATAAGCAAGAGCTGTTATAATCTTAAAAGTGGATCCCGGCGGATATAATCCCTGCGTACATCTGTTAAGAAGTGCAGCCGTATCCGAATCCTCAGTCAGGCTCTCCCAATCCTTTGAAACGTTGCCGGGATCAAAGTCAGGTTTTGAAACCATGGCAAGTATCTTACCTGTGGAGGGTTCCATTGCAAAAACAGCCCCTCTGTAGTTACCCAGTCCGTTATAAGCCACATCCTGAAGCTGCGAATCCAAAGTCAGATACACATTGTCACCCTGATTTTTCTTCTCAAGGATATCATTTTGTATCCTTTCCACGAAAAAGGCATGAGACCTGAGAAGATAAAAGTTGGCATCTGCCTCAGCCCCTGACATGCCATTGACAGAAAATCCTACTGCGTGTGCATACTTTCGCCCCTCAGGATATACACGTACTTCGTTTCCCGAGTCTTTTATCTTGGATGTAGCAAGGACTTTACCGTCGGATGAGAGGATATCTCCTCTTACGGTGTGCTTTGACATCACGGAAAGACGGGGATTGGCCGCATGATTGATAAAATCTTCGCTTTTGATCCCAATGAAATAGCAGAAATAAATTGCCAGTGCAGCATACAATATGAGAAAGCTATAGGTAACAACCGTAAACTCTCTGTTTGAAGTCCGATTTTTGACTCTAGAAGTATTTTCACTCTTCTTCATCTTCAAGTTCCCTTTTTCCTCTCTTGTATAGTCCCTGGATCACTGCAAAAAGAAACATAGTTGAAACTATGGAACTACCTCCGTAGCTCACCAGAGGAAGGGTCACACCCGTAGAAGGTATGAATTTTGTAACTCCTCCGATCGTGGTAAAAACCTGGATCCCGTAGCATACTGAAAGTCCAAGTGCGATAAGTTTATAAAACTGTTCTCGTATCTGCAGAGATATATTGAAAAACATGATAAGACAACTCATACAGATAAAGATCAGGCAAAGAGCAAAGATCCCGCCCATCTCTTCAGAAATAGCTGCAAAGATAAAGTCGGTTGAAACCACAGGGATCTTTTCAGGCATTCCCTCGCAAAGGCCGCTTCCGAACCATCCTCCGCTTCCTATGGCAAAAAGGGATCTGGAAACCTGATACCCAGCATCATTGACCACCGAAAGCGGATCCTGCCATGCAAGTACTCTGACCCTGACATGGGAAAACAAAGTATATCCTGCTATACAGGCCACAACACCAAATCCGAGTCCCAGCCCAAGATATGACATTTTCCTCGTTGCTACATAGATCATGAAAAGGTAGGTCACAAAAAAGATCATGGCACTTCCCAGATCCTTTGATGCAACCAGAATAAGAACATGAACGGCGGCAATTAATGAAGTGATAAATATGCTTTTTCTGTCCGTTTTTTTGTAAAGAGATGATGAAATAAAAAAGACAAAAAGCAGTTTAACAAATTCGGAAGGCTGCAAGGTAACCGGACCCAGTTTAAGATTCAACTTTGCCCCATATACTACTTTGCCCATAACAAGTACCGCAGCCAAAAGCATAATGCCCACCAATGCATACAAGTATGAAAGTGATGACAAAAACTCAAGCTTTTCTATCATCATCGGGACAAAAACCGTGATAACAAGCGCTGCGGTAGCAAAAACGATCTGCTTTATGGCAACGCCCATATCAAGTCTCTCAAGCATCACAAGACCAATACTTAGCAACATGCATAGATTGTTGGTTACGGTTGGATTAGCATTGGTATAAAGTTTGTTATAAAGAATGCGACAAAGAGTCACCAAAAGGATCTCGCATCCACCCAAAGCCAGGACCCGGACATCCTCCATATTTAGGTATAGCACGGCATTGGCGTTGAGTATAAAAAGATAGATATATGTGGCCTGTGCCGCGATAGCTCCCCTGGATTCGTCTTCCGAAAGATTTCTCCTAAGAGCCGCAAAGCATTCATATGTATAAAGCGCTATCAGGATTATCAGAGTAAACCTTGATATCGATGTAATTATATGTGTCAAATTAAACTCCTCGTTTGTAGTGTCCTCGTGTGGTCTTAAAATCCAACGAAGCTTCGCCACCGGTTTTAGATCTTTGATAAACAGCTAATACCTTTTTTGCCGTATCTGTTTTTTCATGACATAGATCTATAACATAACCTGCCATGCCAAGATAACCTATCTCATCCATGTCCGAAAGCAGACTTGTCGGAAGTGAATTATATAAAGTATTCATACAGATGCTGCAATCATTATAAAGCGGAAAAGATGCATCCTTACGATCGTGAAGACTAAGCAGTTCAGGCCTTTTATCACATCCCTTTAGATTGGAATGCGTACAATTTGCCATATACATAAGCGGCATACGACCATAAATATACAATAGTCCTTTGCTATTATCCCTGTGAGAAAGCTCGCCGCGATTAAGCTCCCAGGGCACCATATCATAAGCAAAGCCTTCTTCCTTGAAAAAGCCCGTTGCAAGATCGTTCATGGTGTAAAGCCTTGGAGAAAGAACGATCTGCTCCGGCATTATCCCTTTTTCTTTCAAAAACTCAAGTCCATCATAGGAAGAAGCCATGAAAAGAAGCTGTCTGTCAGCAAAATACTTTTCTCCGACTTTTTCAAAAGAATCTGCAGTATCGCCTCTTACAACAGGAGGTAACATGATCATTATTCTTTTGCCAAGGCCTTTTACGGTGGAAATGATCCCATCACCCTTATCCTCGTACAAAAGAACATGAGAAAGTCCCAAAACAGAAATAACATCCTCTCCTGCAAGAAAATGAGCCATTTCAACATCATTGCAAAGAGCAAAAACCTCATGCGCATTATCAGGCTTATTAGATGCAGCAACGGAATGTTTTTTGTAGGGTAAAGCTTCTCTGATATCTCTTTTTATAAGTTCATGGCGGATTGCAGAAAGGCACTCACGTCTTAATCCGTTAAGAGCTCCTGTTGGGATAAAAATGCCCTCCGAAGCATCAATATCAAGCTTCTTCCATGCAAAATCACTCTCTCCTGTCTTTCCCAGCTGCTTTGCAATATCCATTGTGGTAGTACCGCGCTTTTCAGCCTTTTGACAGGTTTCTCCCACTGATTCTACACTGATTTCGCCAATGGATGCCGAAAGACGGATATTCTCGCCCTCTCTTGCATAAAACTCACCCTTCAGGAGAACCCGACTCTTTTCTGTCTCATATTCTTCTCCTGAATATGTAAGTGCGGGAGAACCGTAAGTAATAAGGTTTTTGCCGTTCTTTTTATCAAGATAAAGATCCGTAAAACCGGAGCGGCTGCCTACGCCTGCAAGAAATTCCATATCCTCTTTGGAAACCGTGGTATCCCTGCCCTCCAGCAGTCTGTCCGCATACTTTCTGTAAACAGAAACAACACCGGTGGCATAGGACTTGCTTTTCAGCCTGCCCTCGATCTTAAATGACATGACACCTGCATCAAACATTTCCGAAATACGACTTACTCCGCAAAGATCTCTGGGAGAAAGCACATATTCACCGGGAGAACCTACCTTGCCTTTTTCATCAAAGACCTCATATCCCAATCTGCATGGCTGAGCGCACTTTCCCCGATTACCGCTTCTTGAGCCGATCATACTGCTCATAAGACACTGACCGGAATAGCAAACACAAAGGGCCCCATGAACAAAAGCTTCTATCTCGGCATGAGTCTCCTCATAAATACGACGTATTTCATCAAGCGAAAGCTCTCTTGCCAATACGATCCTGGACGCACCTTTTTCCAGAAAGTACCTGACACCGTATTCCGAAGAAATATTACACTGGGTACTCATATGGATCACTGCATCCGGAAAATACTCCTTTATGAAAGAAAACACTCCCATATCCTGCACCAGGAATGCATCTGTTCCCATCTCATAAAAGTGCCTGATATTATCATAAAAATCCCGGCCCAGTTCCTTGTTTTTAAGGAGTGTATTGGTTGTTATATATGCCTTTTTACCTCTAACGTGAGCGTAAGCTATTGCATCTTCGGCCTCTTCAAATGAAAGATTGGCAGCCGATGCCCTTGCACTGTACATCTGACCGCCAAAATAAACGGCATCTGCACCGGCATCTATAACACTTTTAAATATTTCTATATCTCCGGCAGGAGCAAGTATCTCAAGTTCTCTTTTCATAACATTATTATTCAAGAAATGCTGATCAAAGCGTTCCCCTAAAAAATAAGGTGGGAGCTGACGCCCCCACCATGATAAACTATAGTAATCCGGAACTACCTGTTCCTAAAAGAGCATCCTCAAGGGAAGCTTCAAGCTTAGCCTTGAGTTTGGTAAGCTCCTCATTTTCAGCCGTAAGCCTCTCTACTTCCTTGGCAAGATCCTCGACCTTAACCTGATCCGTAATAAGAGAATGCTTCAGATCGTAGATCTCCTTGTCCTTTTGCTCCATATCGCTCTCATACTTGTCTATCTGGCTTTTGGCCTTGAAATAATCGTCAGCGATATTAAGCTCAATAAGGGTAGCCTTCATATCGGACGTCATTTTTTTGAACTCATCGATCGCAGAATACTCATCGATCTTGGAATTAATGTAAGTAGCGATGCGCTGGAGATAATCCTCCTCCTCATAACCGCTTAATTTATATACTTTTCCGCCGATAAGAACCTGCGTTGTTTTTTTGGCAGACATACCTTCCTCCAAATCATACCCGGCAGTCGGGTTGTTTAGTTGACACTTTAACAAACATTATAAATATTTATATACGGAATTACAAGAAAAAAATATTTACACCCTACCAAAATGTTTTCTGGCAAGATCAGTGGCAACACGGCCTTTTGGTGTACGATTGATCAAACCGTTTTGAACAAGATAAGGCTCAACCACATCTTCCAAAGTACCGGCATCTTCCCCAAGTGATGCTGCAAGGGTATCAAGCCCCACAGGACCACCATCAAATGAATCCAGGATCATAAGCAACATACGCCTGTCATTTCGGTCAAGCCCCATTGAATCAACATCTAATAAAGCCAGTCCCTCTTCCACGATCTCCCTATCTATAGCACCGTCATATCTGACCTGAGCTATATCTCTGATCCTTCGAAGAAAACGGTTTGCCAATCTGGGTGTACCTCTTGACCTTTTTGCCAGTTCCATAGCCGCTTCGGTTGAAATATCAACATCAAGCTTGTCAGCAGACCGAAGAATAATATCAGAAAGTTCCTCCGGCGTATAGTACTCCATATGGAAAATAACACCGAACCTATCTCTGAGCGGCGCAGATAAAAGGCCTGCTCTGGTTGTAGCACCGACCAATGTAAACTTGGGAAGATCAAGCCTTATGGATCTGGCCATCTGGCCCTTGCCTATCATAACATCTATGGCAAAATCCTCCATGGCGGGATAAAGAACCTCCTCTACCTGACGATTCAACCTATGGATCTCGTCAACAAAAAGGATATCATTTTCAGAAAGACCTGAAAGGATAGCTGCCATCTCTCCCGGCTTAGCTATAGCCGGACCAGATGTTATCTTGAGATGAACCCCCATCTCATTGGCAATGATACCGGCCAATGTGGTCTTTCCAAGTCCTGGAGGACCGTAAAGAAGCACATGGTCAAGAGCATCTCCGCGCCCCTTTGCTGCGTCTATATATATCCTAAGAGAATCCTTGGCCTTTGCCTGTCCGGTATAATCAGACAGATTCTGGGGCCTAAGGGCTCCTTCCTGCTTTTTATCTTCTTCTGTGATCTCAGTTGTAATAACTCGTTTTTCCATTAATTATACCATTATTAATATATCGCCAAAACAAACATTATTATAAAGCCAGTTTTTTAAGTGCTTCCTTTAACAAAACTGACTGATCCATGTCAGACGCACCAACCACCGAATTTATAGCCCTAAGGGCTTCAGATGCCGAATATCCAAGGGAAGTAAGTGCCAAAAGAACATCATCACTTGCCATTATCTCAGATGCACCTGATGAACTTGATATATCAAATCCGTCCTCTGATATTATATCAACCTTATCCTTTAGTTCAAGGATAATACGACGAGCTGCCTTGGGGCCAACTCCGTTGGCACGGGTGATCTCCTTCTCGTCCTCAGAAATAATAGCAAATCTCAGATCTCTCGGTGTCAAAACCGAAAGAATTGCCAGGGCTGCCTTGGGCCCTACGCCGCTGACTGTATTAAGCAATAAAAAGGTGTCCTTTTCTTCCTGGCTCAAAAAACCGTACAGGGTAACGCCGGTATTTTCGCTGACAACAAATTCGGTAAAGATCTGAACCTGACTGCCCTTTGCAGGAAGGGATGTTATGGTCTGGGCTGAGACGCAGATCTGATAACCTATGCCCTGGTTGTCGACTATGATGTAATTTTCGGTCACTCCCTCAAGAGTTCCTGAAATGTATGCGTACATTGTAATACCTTCTTTGTAGTTAGAACAAATTATATACTACGTCCGACCATATGCTATCACGCATGCTATCGTAGCTCGCTAAGATCCTCGGGTCAGACCTTGACATATCCTATATACAGTCGGCACCCTCGTCAAAGCTTCATCCGGGCGCTTTCCTCGTGAAGTTGCCATCCATGGCAACTTCTGCCTCGCA
>JAEELH010000181.1 GCA_016288825.1 Lachnospiraceae bacterium
CAATGATTTCATATCAGCACCCCGTCTGGATGATCTCCAGTGTGTTTACGGTTCCATGAGCGGACTTTTGGAGGCAGAGCCCACAGACAGAGTAGCTGTTCACGCAGTATTCAATAACGAAGAAGTCGGCAGCGAGACCAAGCAGGGCGCGGCATCTACATTTTTGACAGATACCATACGTCGTATCTGCATGGCCTTTGGCAGGAGTGAGGAGTATATCATGCGTCTGATGACAGAGTCGTTTATGATATCTGCTGACAATGCCCACGCTATGCATCCCAACTACCCCGAAAAGGCTGACCCTACCAACAAGGTCATCCTTAATGGCGGCATAGTGATCAAGTACAACGCCAACCAGCATTACACTACAGATGCTGTTTCAGGCAGTATCATGAGATTTATTTGCAAAAAGGCCGGCGTACCGGTTCAGGAGTATGTGAATCCCTCGGATATTCCCGGAGGTTCTACTCTCGGTAGCATTGCAACTACCAGGCTTTCCATGAATACCGTAGATATCGGACTTCCCCAGCTGGCCATGCATTCGTCCTTTGAGACGGCAGGAGCAAAGGATACGGGATACTTTGTTTCCATGGCAAAGACATTTTTCTCATCTTCTATCAGCTGTGTGGAGGATGGAAAGTACAGTATTTCATAACTTTTGTATTATTCGAGGACCCGGGGAAGCGAAATCTTTCGGTGATGCCGGTGCGGGTCGCGAAAAAGTATGAAAACTCGATTATTTGTACAGATTTTGTGAAGGTTCGTGTGATAGGATAGCATACGAACCTTTTTGTGCGCAGGCCCGTGAAGTGAAATATCCCGGCAAAAGCCGGGCACGGGCCGCGCGGCGAGTATGAGTGGAACTCCCCTCCTACTCGATTCATAAATAGAAAATATTGTGAAAGTAGCCGAGTTTTGCCGTTAATGATGTTTTGTGTGTTAAACCCGTGCGACGGAGGAATATCAGATGATTAGTCAGGATAAAAAGCTTCAAAATACAGATCAGATACAGGTTACGCAGGAGAACATTAGTGCATCTCATAAAACTCAGGATCTGACACAGACATCGATTTCGGAGACTCAGCAAAAACTGACTCAGGACATGACGCAGATTACTGCTTTGCAGACACAGCAGGAGCAGATGCAGACTCAGTCTGTGACTCAAACGACCCAAAAGTCAGGTGAACAGGCAGAACTGAAGCAGGTTTGGCAGCGTATTGAGGGCAATATGCCGCCTGCTTATGAAAATAAAAAGACCATTACCAAGGTAAATGCCAGAAAAGCCGGAGAGAGTATGATAAAACTCAACAAGGAATTCGAAGGCTTTATGTGGCAAAACAGCAAAAAGTACCTTACCAAGGATAAACAATATGATTATTCCCGGGCGTTCAAAGGCTTCCTTGTTCAAAAGGCCGGGGTACTCAGTGCGCCCGAATTTACCGATGCAGAGCTCAAAAAACAGCCTGAGCTTCATATATACAATAAGGACACTATCACCACCGATTTCAAGGAGATCAGCGAGACCGAAAAGCGTCTTGCGCTCTATAATTCGGATACCGATTTGGAAAAGCTTCCTCTGCGCAAGAAGGCCGGATTCCGCACCAGGATGCAGTCTTACAGGAACGCCAGGATCAAGCAGGAAAAGGCATTCGATAAAGTTCGCGTTTTCCGTTCCGTAGTATCAGAAGCCCGTGAGCTGATGGACAACAAAGACCTCAAAAAAGAGCAGCAGATTGCGGCTTTGGACATGGCCGGTTATGCAGACAAAATGACTGAGGAAGGTTTTGCCGAGCTTGGAGACAACAAGCTTTCAGAGGCTGAAAAGGATCTTCAGAAGTCCATATCCGAATTCGCAGAGTGGAGGGTGGAAAACGACGTACTTCTTACTGCCGGAGACAGACGCTGGAAGGAATACCGTAAGTTTTCCGAAAAGTATGATGATCAGAATGACAATCACAGACTCATCCGGGTTACTTTTGACAAAGAGATAAGGGAGATCTCTGTCATCGACGGCGCATACCTGGGAGAGGGAGAGATCAGTCTGAATGCTACATCCGCACAGGAGTTTGAAAAGATGTGCGATGATATTCAGAAGATGAACAGCCACTACAAGGATTCCGTTGCAGCAGCGGCTTATTTTGAGAGCGTAAAGGAGACGGAAAAGGAAATAAAGGGTACCTTTAAGCTGGAGTTTGATGCCATGATCAGACTTCATAAAAACTCTGCGGCCAACCTGCTTAGCAAGTACACCCATCCTGATGATCCTGAGGTCATTACAAGAACCATCAAAGAGCGTCTCAAAGAGTTTGAGCAGGCTTCTGATTACAAGGGAGCAGCAGATTATATGGTGGAGTGCGCCATTAAGGGATACTCTGATAACACATACAACTTGGCGATCAGAGAGTACATTGAGGACCTTCAGGGAGAAATCATGGCCATGAAAAAGTTAAAGGACGAGGTTCCCCCGGAGGAGGATTTCCTGCTTGCAGTGGCAGACAAGGTCTGCGTTATCGAAAAGAAGGCCCGTTTAGATGCCGGCAGGGAGATGGCGGCATACGAGGAAAAGATCCAAAAAGGAGAGATAGAAGGATGTGAGCTTTTGAGTAAAAAGGAAACCATATATACAGCTCACGATATTGTTCAGAATGGGGAAACTGCAATGCGTTTCGCCATGGCTTCGTCTGTTTTTAAGCTAATAATTCAAAATAATAAAATGTCCTATGGCACAAAAAAGGATCCGCTTACGATAATGAACATCTTTTATACTCATGGCCAGGCAGCGATCAACGAAGTCATAAAGGAAGAGATGACAAAGGATCCTACTCTGACAGAAAAAATTGCACGGGAGTATATAGGCAGGGCACCGGATCAGAATTCTTCTCTAAAGGGCGGATTTAAGCTTAAATCAAACTGGAATGGAACCGGATCACCCTTTGAAAATGTACCGGCACTTTTTGATGAGGTAAAGAATGCAGAGACAGCTCAGTTGTATGAAAAGAAAAATGAGCTGGCAGAAAGTGTTAAAAAGGCCCAGGAATACGAAAGTAAGGTAGGAGAGACCATAGCATCCTACAAGCTGTTTTTCTCACAGCTTAAAAGCCTGGGCATTGATCTTCGGACGGCACCGCCGGAGTATATTTCTCTTTACAGGGCTTTTGATAACGTTCAAAACATGGGCGCCGGATACAAGATCAAGCATGGCTCAAATTGGCTTATAGCCGGCGGTATTGCCAAAAACAGGACGGATGCGGCTCTGGCTGAGATAAAAGCGGCTACTGAGACTTTTTTGAATTCACACGCTAAGTTTAGCGGCAAAGACAAGAAAAAATATAACGATCTCCTGGATATTGTGTCAGGCACACTTAGATATACAGAGGGCGAACAGGCGCGTTACGTGGATATACATAAGGACTTTACGAGACGGGTATCATCGGTTTTGGATGACAATCAGAAAGAGATCGAGGTAATAAACAGAGAGCTGATATTCAGAGGAGAAAAGGGTATTGAGCTTTCAAAGGGTGTAAAGCCGAGATTTGAAGGCAAGCTTGATATGAACATCAATGATCTGCGTATGAGCTCGCTGAATCTGATGGAGCTTATTTCTAATATGAAGACGTCAAATTCCAAAGTTATCGGGGGCAGCGGTGAGTTTGACAAGGCTCTTGAGGGTGCATTTACACTGCTTGATATCAGTAATTCGGTAGGTGAAGCCCTGGTTAGTGGTAACCCGGAGGAGATTCTGAAAAAAACCGAGGGTACAGCAGCGGCTTTTCAAAAAGTTACTAATAATATCAATGCATATCTGGCTCGTAAGGCAAAGCAGGGAAAAACCGAAAAAAAGGGAGACGAAAAGTCAAAAGAACGTATCAAATATGTCAAGCAGTTAAGTAATATACTTGAAACTGTCCAGGAAAGGGTGGAGTCCGGCAGAAATAGTTCACTCCGTAAAAAAGATGCTTCCTTAAGTGCGGTTAGAGCAGAGTCTATTTTGAAGACGCAGAATGAGATCAATGAAAGATGGGCGAGAGTGGCGGCCGGCAAGCAGGGAGAAAAGCAGCCCCAGGTTGAATTGGATCCTGTTGCGCAGAAGTATCAGGTTTATCTGGAGGAGTTTAACAACGATCATTTTGATGATATCCAGGAACTGAAGGATGAGCTGGCCCTCATTAGGGAAAAGGAAGCCGAATATGATGATGCTATCCGGGATCTTCGTTCAAACTGGGCTCCGGAATCCAAACTAAAGGAACTTAGAACTAAAAAATACAGAGAGATCAGCAAGCTTAAGGATGCATACAAAGCCAAGGTTAAAAGCAAGAACTTGTACGATTTCGGACAATCTGTGAATTACGATACCCTTGATCCGGCAAGCTACACAGAGGAACTCAAGGAACACTATTCAAAGGTTCTTAAGGACCGCGGATGCCGCGTGGGTCGTAGCCGCGCCGCCAATGTCGAGTTCAGAGGCAAGTACTTTATGAATGATCCGGTCGCTTTGGATTATGTGTGGAGACCCGGTGTTGAGCAGGAGATCAAGGATGCTTATGAGTGGCTGGTTCAGTACTATACTGTCCATGACACGACCAGAGAGAAACGTAACGAGGTTAAACAGAGGCCTGTTAAGCGCAAAATTCCCAAGTACAAGATGGATCTTAGCGACATCGACCAGATCGTAAGGGAGTATGAAAAGCAGCCTGCAGGTACCAATAACTGCTTTGCCTGCGCCGGGGCAGAGATGTACAGACAGTTCTGCCGCAAAGAAGGCAGACTTTCAAAGCCTGTTACGCAGTTTGATATCAGAAAGTACAGACCCAGGTTCAAGACTTTTGATGAATACAAAAAAGAAGTTGAGGAGCTGGAGCCCAGTATCGACCGCGAGGTATACAACAGATATTACAAGGAGACCAACAGCTATATAGTAGGTGGAAGCGTTGGTAATATCTATGAGTTGGGAGATTTCTTCATTTCAAAGCAAAAGGATGCTGCACTTAAAAAGACGACCCTGCATGTTCCGGCTTTGACAAAAGAAATGACTGAGGAGCAGAAAAAAGACCGCAACGTGGTTTACAATAATACCAAGGCAGCCTTCCTTGACAAGGTTTTTGAGGGACTTTCGGGCGGTCATATCGTTACGGTTCTGACATCCCACCCCATGCGCCATTACAGGACCATTGTGGGGATCAACGGAGAAAAGATCAAATACGTTGATTCTCTGGGCAGTGCCCATGGAGCGCTGCAGACTGCCAATGTAGGCGATCTCTTCCTTCCCGGTGATGGTGAGGCGTTGAATGTAGAACTTGTATGGATGGAGAAGGCCAGGAATGAGGAGCTTAAGGCAGAGTACAAGACTTTGGAAATGAACAAAGACGGAAAAATGTACAATTCCGATCCCGGCATAGAGGATATAGCTATGCTTGCCCAGACCAAGGGAGTCAGTGTGTCTAAGAAGCTTGAGGAACAGAAGAATGATGGGGTACATATGAGAGAATGTGTATACTTGTCCAAATCAATCTGAGAGTTTCGGGAGCCTTTTGTGGAAAATGCCACTTTATTTATTGAAGAAAAGCCTCAAACATGATAAAATATCCTTCGTGTGTACTAGTACACCATTTACCAATTAAATGCACATTCTGCTTGCCAGAATTCCCTGTTACTGCGTTGCTTTCAATCGACGATGCACACGCATCGCCTCTCTCAAGCGCCTTGTAACCGGGAAATTCTGATCTTCGCAATAATGTACAGTTAATTGGTGCATGGTGTACTAGGTTTAAACCAAGTCCGCCGAGGGGGTGGGCTTAAATGCAAATGGCGGAAAGGAGCTACAATGTCAAAAGAGAAAAAGCGCAACGTTATTGTTGGACAGTCGGGAGGTCCCACTGCTGCCATCAATTCATCACTGGCAGGTGTTTATCGTACAGCCAGAGAGCGCGGATACAACAAGGTTTACGGAATGATCCATGGTATCCAGGGTCTTGTTGAGGATCGTTATATCGATCTTTCCAATCACATCAAAAATGGTCTGGATGAGGAGCTTCTTAAGCGTACTCCTTCCGCATACCTGGGTTCATGTCGTTTTAAGCTTCCTGATATCCATCAGGATCAGCCTCTTTATGAGAGGATCTTTAAAAAGCTTGACGAGCTTGAGATCGACTGCTTCATTTACATCGGCGGCAACGACTCCATGGATACTATCAAGAAGCTTTCCGATTACGCTATTATTTCAGGTTCAGCCATCCGTTTTGTAGGATGCCCCAAGACCATTGATAACGACCTGGCACTTACAGACCATACACCCGGATACGGTTCAGCTGCTAAGTACATCGGTACTTCAGTAAAGGAGATCATCCGCGACAGCTGGTCACTTGAGACAGAAAAGGGACAGGTTATCGTAGTTGAGATCATGGGCCGTGATGCAGGCTGGCTTACAGGTGCAGCTGCACTTGCTAAGAGCGAGGACTGTGACGGACCCGACCTTATCTATCTTCCCGAGGTTGACTTCGATATGGACGAGTTCATGAAGAGATGTAAGAATCTTCTTTCTAAGAAGTCATCCGTAGTAGTTGCTATTTCAGAGGGTATCCATACAGCAGACGGCAAGTATGTAACAGAGCTTGACGAGGGCGGCGTTGATTATGTAGACGCATTCGGTCACAAGCAGCTTACCGGAACAGCACGTTTCCTTTGCAATCGTCTTTCTGCTGAGCTTGGCTGCAAGTCAAGAGCTATCGAGCTTTCAACACTTCAGAGAGCTGCAAGCCACTGCGCTTCACGTGTAGATATCCTTGAGGCATACGAGGTTGGTGGTGCTGCTATGAAGGCTGCTGACGAGGGCGATTCAGGAAAGATGGTAGTTATCACACGTACATCTGATGATCCTTATCAGGCAGGTACCGAGGTTAAGGACGTTCACAAGATCGCTAATGACGTTCGTCTCGTTCCTCGCAACTGGATCACCAAGGACGGCACATATGTAACCAGCGAGTTCATCACATATGTAAGACCTCTTATCCAGGGCGATGTATCACCCATCATGGTTGATGGTATTCCGAGACATCTTTGGGTTCCCGGGTTCCAGGACCTCCTGTAATTTAATAGTTTTAGAAACGCTGATCATATCAGCGTTTCTTTATGTGTCGAAACGACATCAGCCGACACGAATACCCGTAATATAATAAATAAGGAACATAACGATGAATGAAGAACGTTTTTTGAATACATTACAGAAGCTCATGGCTATCGACAGTGTCACCGGAGATTACCACGCCATCCAGGATTACCTGGTGAAGTGGTTCGAGGAGAGGGGAGTCAAAACTCAGACTCTTCGTAAGGGAGGTGTTTTTGCTGAAGTAGGCGGGGAGGGACATCCTCTTGTGCTTACAGCACATGCGGACACCATCGGTCTTATGGTTCGCCATATTGAAAAAGACGGATCCATTAAGGTGGTTGCAGTGGGTGGACTGTATGCTTATCACTGTGACCAGGAGAATGTCCGGATTCGGACTTCCGAGGGAAAGATCTATACCGGAACCATCCGTCGCCGCGAGCCTTCTGTCCATGTAACAACAGATGAGAAGTGGGATGAGGTTGCGGATTTTGCCAAGAATGTTATCATCACTCTTGATGAAGAGGTAAAGTCGGCAGAGGATGTTCGTGCTCTCGGTATCGAGATCGGCGACTATGTTTCTCTTGATCCCAGATTCACATTTGAAAACGGATACATCAAGTCCAGATTCATCGATGATAAGGTGCTTCTCGCCATCATGATGGAGGCTGTAGAGGCCATGAATGAGCAGGGGATCAAGCCCAGCCGTAAGGTTACTTACCTTGTTGCCATGTATGAGGAGATCTGACACGGCGGTTCTGTAGTGCCTGCGGATTGCGAGGACTTTGTTGCAATGGATATCGCCTGCATCGGACCGGAGCAGACCAGCTCCGAGAAAAAGGTCAGCATCTTTTGCAAGGACTCCCGTTATCCTTATCATATCGATATTGTTTCGGAGCTTGTGGCAGCAGCCAAAGCAGCAGATGCGGGATATGTCAAAGATATCCTGACACCTCACTATGGTACGGATGCAGATCCGGCCCTCAATGCCGGCAATGATATCCGTCACGGTGCTTTTGGCCCCGGTGTGGTTGCCAGTCATGGTTACGAGCGTACCCATATGGACGGAGTCAAGAATACCTACGAGCTTCTGATGAAGTACATAACCCTATAGAGTCAAAAAAGCTATGTTATTACGAGCGTAAGCGAGGAATCTTATCTGTATTTACAACGAGATTCCGGGCTTACGCTTTTTTAACAACTCTTACTATTTTTGCCTTAAGATTTTCAAGAGTCGTCCGATATATATCTTAGATGGACAATCGGTAACAAGGATGTTGCCGCAGTAGAGCACGGACGCCACCCCTATTAATGAGGTGACAAATGAAGATCAATAATAATATTTCAGCAGTAATTTCCAACAAGCACCTTCTCCGCAGTGAGAATGCGCTTTCTATGTCTATGGAGAGACTTTCCTCCGGATTCAAGATCAATCACGCTGTAGATGATCCCTCAGGCATTGCTATTTCTAACAAGATGAATGCCCAGATCGATGGTCTTTCACGCTCATCACGCAATGCTTCAGACGGTATTTCTGTTTTGGATACCGCTGATGGTGCTATGGGTGAGATCACTTCCATGATCCAGCGCATGCGTGAGCTTTCTGTTCAGGCAGCAAACGATCTGAATACTCAGGATGACAAGAAGGCCATCCAGCTTGAGATTGATTCCCTCACAGAGGAGATCAATCGTATTTCCAGTACAACCGAGTTTAATACCAAGTCTCTTTTGAACGGATCTCTGGATAACAGGGTTTACGGCGAGAATTTGGAGAGGATGCAGGTTTCGGATAAGGTTGAAGAAGGTATCTACAAGTTTTCGGTTACAAGTCCGGCGGAGCAGGCACAGGTTAATCTGCAGGGACCTATTCCGACAGAGATTACTGAAACCGGTAATGTTAAAGTAAACGGATACAACATCGAGCTCAGCAAGGGCATGGACCGCGCAGAGGCTTTCGAAGCTCTTCGTAAGGGGGCAGAGATAGCTGAGTGTGAGCTTATTAACGTCGCAACCGGTAAGATTGCAACTGCTGAGGAAGCTGTAGCAGGAGCTACTCTTGGATTCAGATCAACGGCTTATGGTAATGACGCCATTGTTAACGTAGAGCATGACCGCAAGGCTATGGCCGATATGTTCCCCGTTGCCACAGGTGCTGATAATCCGGCACATGGTAAAAATGCAACCATTAATTTGGATAAGTCAGCGGATTCTCTTTTCAGCACGCATCAGCAGGCAACAGTAAAGCAGGAAGGAAATAAGATCACTATTTCCGATCGCGGTGGTTTTGAGATGTCTATGATGCTTGAGGCAGGAAAGACATACACAACGGCTGAAGCCACTTTGGAAGTAACCGATGTAGGTCCCATGGATCTTCAGATCGGCGCCAACGAAGGACAGCAGATGACAGTTAAGATCCCTTCCATGGATATTGAGCGTCTTTATATTGATGATATCGATGTGACAACCGTTACCGGCGCAGACAGAGCTATTGCCAGACTTGATGAGGCTCTTACCAGGATCAACTCTGTTCGAGCAAGCATTGGTGCTTACACCAACAGACTTGAGCACACTGTAGAGAGTCTGGATGCCACAGAAGAAAACATGAGCGCAGCTATTTCTCGTCTGAAGGACGTAGATATGGCTAAGGAAATGACTGAATTCACCAAGGATAACGTGCTTCAGCAGGCAGGTACATCTGCACTTTCTCAGGCAAATGAGATCCCTCAGATGGCACTTCAGCTGATGGGTTAAGAATGATTTAAGATGGTCCCGACCTGTCGTGAGGCGTTCCATGAGCAAAATCCGCGAGCGCCAAAGCGATGGTAGGGACTTTTTGTTATAGGAGATGTAATGGACGGCGCAAAGAAGCAAGTCTTCACAAGACGTATAACGCAAGCGAATAAAACCGAGCTTATCGTAATCCTTTACGATATGTTTTTTGCGTATCTTGATGAGGCTAAGACTGGGTACGAAAATGGACTTAGAGGCACAGACGAAAGCCTGGATGCTATTCGCCATGCATCCCTTGTATTGGAACATTTAAAAGACGATCTCAATTTCAGATATGAGATCTCAGGAAATCTATTTTCAATCTATGACTTCTGCCAGAGAGAGCTGGCAAAGTGTATTTATCAGGCTAAGCCTGACGGGCTCTTTGTGGCAGAGGATCTAATGAAAAGGCTTTATGGCAGTTTTAAAGAGGTTGCAAAGGCTGACACCTCCGCACCCCTTATGAAAAATACCCAAAAGGTTACCGCAGGTCTGACCTATGGTCGTAACGACGTAAGTGAAGTGAGCTTGTCAGATTCCTCTCGCGGTTTTTATGCATAGACGAGGTTGTTGAGATACTTCCTCGTCATTTATAAGCATAATAATTACTAAACAGTAAACATAATCGTGTTTATTAAGAGATTTTTAAATGTACAAGTACGTATCAGATGATCTTATAAGTTACATCCGCAAAACGGATCTTATCTGTCCGCTTTAATACAACCTTCTCTTCGTAAGACAGGATTTTGTCATTAACATAGGTTCCGTTTGTAGAATTAAGATCCTGGATAGTATATCCGTTTTCATCACGTGTGATCCTTGCATGGTGACGGGATACTACAGGAGAATTGAGATTTGCGTCGTTTTCTTCGTCTCTGGCGCCAATATTGAATACATCTTTATTGATCAGATAATTACTCTCATTACCGCTGCCGATGTATACGAGTTCGCCCATGAATTCTCTGTCATCTGTACGAAGTAGGGTGGTGGGCTCATGATAATCATCATCCGGTTCAAAGATAATGATCCCCTCATCGGGTATCTGTCTGGCGTCAATTTTTGCCGGCTTTCCAAAGATCCTTGAAAGATAATCATTTACGATCTGTTTTAGTTCTGACATTTTGTTATTGAAGGCGGAGAGAAGGTCAAATTGCACACCTGCTTCAGGTTTTTTGAACAGAGTAGGCAGCTTTTTTGCTTTTTGCATATTATCATCTTTGCTTTGAAGCGGATGTTCAAAAGAAATAATACTTTCAGATTCACTTAAGGTGTCGGTGTTACGGTCGGATTCACAGGGATGAAAGTCCTGTTCCCGTGACTCGTCCAAAGATCCGGCTGTCTTGCTATGATAAACGGCAGCAAGTTCTACGAGTTGATCTATACTTGCATCTTCTATGGACATATCATATAGTTCCCTACACAGATCACTTACCTCGCTCCGTTCCTTTTCAACAGTACTCATAAAGAACTCCATGATAGAGCGGATCTGTTCGGATAGAGGAGGGAGTGGAAATGGACACCAACAAAGGTAAGCCTCCCAATTACGATCTGACTTTGCAAAAAATATCGTATCCCGCGTAAGATATAAGTGGTCGTCCGGGATAAGATAGTTCCTAACCCCGCGCAGTGAGGTATACATGGCACCGAGGATCATCTGGAGATTTTCAAGGGAGAGTCCGTCCTGTTCCACAAGTGATCGCAGGGAGCGCTTGCCTGTGATCTCGTACCATAACTGGATCTTTCGGTTCATCTCTACTGTGTAAAAGGCCAAAAGCATTCGAACTTCATTTTCTCTGAGCATTTGCTCTTCGTATCCAATGTTATCGGTCTCGCCTTCGATGATCATATAGCTGTTTTTGTGATCGCGGTTATAACTGATCTGTGGCATCTGGTCCATTTGTCTCCTCCTTCCCCGGAATCAGATCGGTAATCATTTGTATCCTGCGAAATTCCTCTGCATAATCCACTTCCTTTGGAATATGTTCATCAATATAGGAGCAGCTCTCACGGTAAATAGAAAAAGTAAGACACAGCACACTGCATATAATGATGATACATATAGGAAAGATCAGACTCGCTTCTACAGTGTATACTGCTTTGTAATACTTCATAGATCAGATCAGCCTTTCAATAAAGCCAAAACTAAAAGATACGTAAATTGCAAATGCGCCAAGAACAAATGGAATAAAAGGTAGTCCATAGTCCTTTGGTTTATGCAGGAAGAACATGGCGATCATTCCGGCAAAACCAGCGATAAAGATCGACATGATCAAAATAGATACAGTTGGCGCGAATCCCAAGCAAAGCCCGCAAACGGTAATCACAAAAGCATCCCCCATTCCTATTTTTTCACGGCTTGCAAAACTGATGCCCAAAAGAGTAAGACCTATAGCAACTCCGCCGATAATAACAAGCAGCGAAATATCTTGAAAGATCAGATCTATACTTAGACTTATTAATGCTGACAATACAAGAACAGCGAAGTAAACCCGCCGCTTAACAATATCCGATATCGTACATATTATCAGGAACACGAGGATCAATGCATACCTGATCGTCATGGGATCATTCACTGCCAGATCCTCCGCATTTTGAGCAGGGTGGATACATTTTTTCCGCTTCGCTTCTTTTCATACATCTGATATTCCTTTTTAGTGAACTGCATAATAGATCCGAGTGGTACACGCTTCCGTAATCCGTGTAATAACAGGTACCGCTTCCGCCTCCGCATCTCTCACAGGGATGATATATCCTGCCGTCCTTACTTCGCAGCGATCCGATCCTACTTACCGAAGTGGAGTGAACGGAGGGTGCAAGATAAGTACAGTTGATATTGTCGTGGTACACGGTTCCATTGGCGGTAACATAAACCAGGTCATCGCCGCAACCGTCGCCTTCATGAGGATCATATCCAACCCACCGCCTTGTCTTAACATGACTTATCAGCTTCCAATTGAAGTGGTCGAACAGACGATAGCCCACGGGTAAAGGGATCCGATAGCGGACAACAATATCCACATTGTGATCATCAACAACAGAATCACTGTAAAACAGCCCCAACAAATTGCCGGCAATATAGTTTACCGAGACATCATTGGCGGAAGTAGTAGCTGTTGTCATAAGAGACGCAGCAGTCTCGTTGATCACGCCGCCATCCTCAAATACATCACCGCAAACAGCCATCTTTTCCGCAGTCTGCCAGGCGGATACTCCCAATCCCCATTGCACTTCAAAGATACGGAAAATGAGAAGAAGTACGGTCATGATGATCGCAAAAAGGGGCATCAGGAAGGCGGCCTCCACCGTATAGGATGCACGGAATCCTTTGTTTATATCCGGACGGTTGTGTTTGATCATAAAGTGGTCCTCATTGAATACCGGGACTCATGACATCAAAAGTAACTCATGCTTCTTTCGGATACGATGTGGTAGGTTCCCGGATCGCCCCAATCGTAAGGTATCAGGTTGAAAAAGATAGGCTCTGAAGTCATGGTGCATTTGACCTTCATGCTAACGATCAGATTGTCGCAATGGACACCGGCATAATCCTCGCATGTATGAAGTGCGTCCTCAAGGATATCCGCAAATCGAAGTCCCAGCTTTTTGTTAGAACAAAGGGCAGTAAATACAGCGAGATAAGATGCGTAATCCAGGCCATTCTCTGATTCTTTTGCTCTGATATTCACATCGAAATACGTGGGTAGCAGTTCGATCCTTGAAGTCCACTCTGCCTGGGTTTTTACAGCAGGGACTTTTCCTCCGGCCAGGATCAGCCTCACATCCAGAACACTTTCCAGATAAGCCCATGCTGCAATGATACCCAGTTCCGTCGCCTTAACAATGGCGGCGTTACCTGTCCAGCCCATAATAGCTATTGCCAGACTCTCAGCCTCGGCTTTTTCGGCAGAAGATTGGGCAAGGTATACCAGGTTTTCCGCCTCACGTGCCAGAAGAAGTTTACCGGCCATCTCTCCGAGATTGCCTTCATCACTGTCTTTTCCGAATACAAGATATTCCTGCTCATATGCCAAGCCGGGATTCTTTCCCGGATCGCGGTAGTTCCCCAGATATTGAGCCGCATAATCGGAAAATAGGAGCCTGTCAGTAACGGATACATCGCCGATATCCATATTGCCGCGAATAAGGTTTCTTTCGGAGGGGGGATCCGTTACGGAAAGTACCTTGTCCGATATCTTGGCATCTGTACCCAGAACCTGAGCCAGTATGGTCTGCTCCTTAAGTTTTATGATGGTCTCTACCGGATTGTCCGGAGGATTGGCAGGAGGATCGCTTTTTGGTGTGACAGGGACACTTTCTCCGTCGGGTCCCTCCTCAACTGCTGTTCCTGCGGCAATCTCATCAGCGCGCTCGCCTGCCTTATTTGCATCCTCCAGATAATCATCCACAGTCTTGTTTTCTTTATCTGGATCAGATAGGCTGTCGTACTCATCCTTAAGGGCATCAAGTGCCTGGGCAGGTATATGATCTCTGGCATACCTGGCACCTTCCTTTATCAGAGCGGTTCCGTATCCGTCGGTTGCAAGTCCGAATTCGGATATAGAGCAATCCTCCATTGACATGCGATAGAGGTTGACTCCCTTTCCGGGTTGCTGGGCGGCAACAGAAGCGTACTCGCCCATCCGGCTTTCAACAAGAGCAAGCTGGGGAGAAGACAAGCCATATCCGCTGTCTATCGCCAGGATCCCATAGTTATCCCACAGGAGTCTGTTGTAGTCAGCAAAAGAGCTTTCGACAGCAGCCGCCGAAACCATGTCACGCTGGAGATAAAGAAGCTTTACATGAAGAACCTCCAGGACGGAGAAGACCATGGACATGAACATCATCATTGTCATGGCGAAGAAGACGGTGAGGGTGGCTTTTTTTCTGGATTCCCGCAAGACGTGTATCCTATTTAGCAAGTGTTTCGGATTTTGTATTAATGGTTTCAAACTGTTTATTAACAAATTCTGTTATTTTGTCTTTAAAGATGATTACTATTGCAACTATAACGACCAATATCAAAACCATCTCCACAGTTCCGATACCTTCTTCACCTTCAATAAATTCTCTTATTCTCATAGTACCTCCTTATAATTGCTATTAGTTACACTACAAATCCAAATCCATACATTGAGATTCTCCGCTATGCAA
>JAEELH010000182.1 GCA_016288825.1 Lachnospiraceae bacterium
GGTCTCATATGAAACAATTCCTAATAGTGATCATCGTTTACTCAAAAAGAGTAGGCCGTCAAAAGAAGTTTTTCCAACTGCTTTTCATAACTGTAGTTCTCTTTTAACTTCCTGTACCCGTTTATGGCTATCTCCCGGCGTAGATCATCATGCTCCAGATAATAAGCGCACTTGTCAACCAGTTCCTCCATGCTTCCGTACATGACGATATCCTCGTCGGGAACCAGCAGTTCCGGAATCTCCTCCTGATAATTGGAAAGGCAGAAGCCTCCGCAACTAAGGATATCAAAGATCCTAAGGGGAAGTCCGGTGCGTATGGGTTTTGAAGTCGTATTGATATTTATCTTTGAATAATGGAATATCAACGGCATCTCCGTCAGGGTCTTTGCAAGACCCATATTGTGGATATGGGGATAAGCCGATGTATCACTGGCCGTGTAAATACTGGTGTTGAAATTCTCGGAAAGAGTCCTGAAGGTCAGATCCCTCTCCATGGCAGTAACCTTGTTGCCGATGTAAAGCTGGGAAAGTGTCCTTTTGTCTGTCAGAAAACTCTCCGCGGGATAGGTGTAAAAGCCCTCTATTCCGCTTTTGAAATCCTCAACTATCTTGTCCGAAATCAGATCTTCGATAAAATAATAACCGTAAACCCTGACCTGAGCCTCCATAATGCCCTGAAGGTATCCCGCGGTCTCTTCCGGGATCTTTTTTGCTCTGTCGTAGGGACACTTCTCCGAATACAGACTTCCTACAAAAGCAACCTCATGGGAGAATCTGTCAATATCTGCCCTGGATGCACTTTCGATCAGATGGTCGCTGTCCTCTGTACGCGCCGCAAGAGGCAGATGAAAGACGCATTTTTCATTGAAGGGATGAATATCGTTGTAAAGGGCCCTATCAAAAAGGAAAACCCGATTACACTCGTTGGTAATGGATTTTGAATATAGCTCCATCACCGGCGCATCCACTATCCACGAAAGATATCTCAGATGATAGATCCGACACACCTCGGAAACATAAGGGAAGAAATTGATGGAAAAAACGAAATCCGCCTCATGATCCTGAAGGAAGTCCGACAAAAGCTTGACCGAAAGTGACGGTTCATCCTTTTTATGGGTTATCTCTCTGTCATACTCTATGACATCGAAATCCATTTTTTTAAAGGTAGCTATGATATCCGGCTCGCAAATGCTGCCGTATCTGTAGATCAGAACCTTCAAAAGATCACTCCTTAACTTCGCTCAGGATCCTCCCAAGCACCGCCTCTATACTGTAATTCTCGCGAACTTTACGCGCTCCGTTAGCCGCGATCTGTGCCCGCTCCTTTTCATGTCCGAGATAGTACTCGCATTTTTCAAGCAGCTCGTCCTCACTTCCGTACCAGTCAAAATCCTCGCCAGGAACAAAATCCGGCTGAAAGTCCGCCTGATAATTAGTGAGCAAAAACCCGCCGCACCCCATGATATCCATACATCTAAGAGGGATCCCGGTATGGATACTTCTCAATGAAATGTTGAGATTGATCCGGCTGTCCGCAAAGACTCTGGGCATCTCATATTCATATTCTGCAATACCGCAGTTTTCTATTCCATCAATCTTATAGTCTTTTTCCAGAGTAAAAAGTTTGATCTTGTGATCACTTCCCAGCTTATTACCCAATGCTGAAAGAAAACGCTGACGCTCCAAAGAAGTAAGGCGCCTCTCCATAAGATATGATGCAAATCTGTAGCCCACCGGCTCCGCACAGGTCTCGTCGGGAACCATGGGCAAATACTTTGTCATCCGATCTGCAAGATCCTGGGTCATCAATTCCCTGATAACATCATAGCCGTAAAGCTTTGACTGAGCCTCAAGTATGCCGTCTATGTAACCTACCAGATCCGGCTCCTGACCAATGGCCTTTTCCCTGAACCTATCATAAAAGTTGTGAGCTTCATTATAAAGAGCGCCCACAAAAGAAATGTCCGATCTCGTACGTTCTGAAGAAGGCACTGCCTGCTTCATCTTATCCGGACATGCCGGAAGTACCGCGTATCGAACGCCAGTAAGACCGCCTCGATGAAGTTCCTCTACCCAGGATGAATCAAAAAGATAAACGTGATTTGTTGGGTAGATCATGGTAAAGGAATAAAGGTAAACGTAAGGGCTGTCGTAGATCAGGGTTATGTAATCTGTGTTTTGTTTGTGACAGGTTTCTGCTACGGCCGGAAAATAGTTGTAGGAGAAAACCACATCTGCTCCGGCACATACGGGAGCAAATTCCGAGTCAAATTCCGGACTTTTGATGGCGTTATAGTCAGGGTGGGAGAAGCGGATTACCTCATGGCCCATCTTTTTCAGCGCCGCAACAGTGTCTTCTCTGTCGAAGCATTTCCAGTCTATGAATACAATTTTCACTATTATCTCCTGTATATTACGGCTCCCACGATGGGGTCTACGTTCCACTTCGGTCGGCGCAAAGCGAACGTCCACTTAGTTTATTTCAAACTCCTTACATAGATATCCAAAATACGTGTCTTCACCGGTCAAAATGCTTCGAGTACCCATTGATCGATAGGTAAGTTTAAAGAATGATGTTTCACTGATCAATGATCCATACCGAGCCTGATCGAAACGCTTGTCCATCAGCGGCATCAGGTTCATGACTTCGGGATCGGTGTAGGGCACCTGCTCAAGGCGCTCAGCGGCTCCCGGAACACAGCGTATCCCCAGATCTATGATGTAATCAAAAACGTAGTAATCCACCAGTTCCTCGGTCTTGAAATAATAATAGCAAAAGGCATTGACCAGGAAGCCCATAAGGGGATCGCCGGGCTTTGCCAGCATAAGATTGCAGCTCCATCTGCCCTGGACTATGTCCGCCCGCCACTTGGGAGTTCGGGAACGGAGTGTGAAAAAGTCTCTGTCAAAAAACTCCGGTTCCAGAGGCTTTGCCAGAAAATAGGTGGCATCAAGCCAAAGTCCACCGTAGCGATATAAAAGCATCACCCTAAGTATGTCCGAAAGATGAGTCAGGGAAATACGTCCATCCCTGTATCTTTCCATGATATGAATGGGCAGATAGATATACTGCTCCATGTTTTCCGCTCTTATCTCACAAAGAACACAGCGGTCCTCCGGAAGATTGCGTCTGAGGGACTCCAGGCAAAGCTGTACTGTGTCCGGAGCCTGATCAAATCCCTGCCACCAGCATACGAAAACCGGAATCCGACCGCCAAAATCCGGTGCCGGGGGCCAATACTCCACCAGATCCTGCATATTGCCACTGGCCGTAAGGGTGGACACATCCTGAAGATAAAGGTCGATCATCCGGGAAGTCATCTCTACTTTGCGAACGGCATTTTCACTGTCCACAGGATCCATAACCTCTACCGCATATTCATAAACCCGAAGGGCCCGGTGCATTACCCATACGCGAAGAAGTCTCTCGGAAAGATATCCGAAAAGTCTGGCCTGAAATTCATCATATCCCGAAATATCGGCCCGCTTTTCAACCTCAAA
>JAEELH010000183.1 GCA_016288825.1 Lachnospiraceae bacterium
TTTCAGAGACAGGATCTGCGAGATCTACAAGGACATGTTCGGTGAGGAACTCAAAGTGGAGGCCATCCACGCAGGCCTTGAGTGCGGACTCTTATCCGCCAAGGTTCCCGGCCTTGATGCGGTTTCAATGGGACCCAACATCTGGGATATCCATACTCCGGATGAGCATCTTTCGATCGTATCGGTGGAGCGCACCTGGCGCTTCGTCCGCGCTATTATCGAGGATAAATGAGGTATCTCATTTAGATGCAGCAAGTTTAAGTATGGCAATAGTCTGATTTAGGACTTGAGAAGTATATTATTATCAAGAAAGGGGAAAGTTATGAAAATTGGTCTACTTACAAGCGGTGGCGACTGCCAGGCCCTCAACGCAACTATGCGAGGCGTAGTAAAGGGCCTCTATGCCAATGTAGAAGAGCTCGAAGTTTACGGTTTTTATGATGGATACAAGGGCTTGATCTACAGCAAGTACAGGCTTTTGACCAGCGCAGATTTTTCCGGTATCCTCACCAAGGGCGGCACCATCCTGGGTACATCCCGTCAGCCCTTCAAGCTCATGCGTGAGCCCGATGAGAACGGCCTGGACAAGGTTGCAGCCATGAAGAGCACATACTACAAGCTCAACCTGGACTGCCTGGTTATCCTGGGCGGCAACGGTACCCAGAAGACGGCGAATCTTCTTCGTGAAGAAGGCCTCAATATCATCCATCTTCCCAAGACTATCGACAATGACATCTTTGGCACGGACATGACCTTTGGTTTCTATTCCGCTGTCAATGTGGCTACTGAGGCTATCGACTGCATCCATACCACGGCTGCATCCCACAACCGCGTATTTATCGTAGAAGTAATGGGCCATAAGGTAGGCTGGCTTACCCTTTATGCAGGCGTTGCATCCGGCGCGGACATCATCCTTTTGCCGGAGATCCCTTATGAGGACAAAAAGATCATCCAGGCTATCGAGCGCCGCCACAAAAACGGCAAGGGCTTCACGATCCTGGCTGTAGCAGAGGGTGCTATTTCCAAAGAGGACGCCAAGCTTTCCAAAAAGGAACTCAAGAAAAAGCAGGAAAAGGAGCATTATCCTTCAGTTTCCTACAAGATCGCAGAGATGATCACCAAGGAGACTGGCATCGAGGCCCGTGTGACAGTGCCCGGTCATACCCAGCGAGGCGGCAGCCCCTGCCCTTACGACAGAGTTCTTTGTACACGTCTGGGCTCAGCAGCAGCCAAGGCTATCATTGACCAGAAGTACGGTAACATGGTTGCCATCATCAATGACAAGACCGAACTCGTACCTCTTGAAAAAGTTGCCGGCAAGCTCAAGTCAGTTGATCCCAACTGCCAGATGATCAAGGAAGCTCGCCGTATCGGCATTTCATTTGCAAGCAAGGACGATTAACCCGACAAAGTACGGAGTATTTCATGTCGATCTTAGACACTAATGAAGTTAATACAGGCAGGCAAAAGGAGATCGACCTGGCCAAGGCCGTCGTGATCTTTTTCCTGGCGACAATCCATGTTTATGTGGAGTGTTCCACGGACCTGCAGCTCTGGGGCGGACTGCCTTACCTTTTTGACAGTATCGTAGGCGGCCCCTGGGCGGCTCCCATGTTTATCTTTTCCATGGGCATCGGTCTGGCGTACACGCCAAAGAACACTCCGCGTGATCTTTTTTTGCGCGGGCTCAACATAGCATTAGTGGGATTTCTTTTGAATATATGTAGGTTTTTGATACCGTCGCTGGTGGGATATGCTATTACCGGCGATGGTGCCATGTATTTGGAAGACCTGCCTTACAAGTTTTTTGGTAACGATCTTCTTCAGTTCGCGGCACTTGCCATGCTCTTCATGGCATTTTTGAAATGGCTTAAGCTTTCGCCCTGGAAGATATTCTTTGTTGCCCTGGCGATCAACATCATAGCCATGTTTTTGAACAATCTGTATTTTGACAACATGGTCCTCAATATTTTCCTGGGCCATTTTATCGGGATCGATGACGGAACCGAGACGGTGGTTTCGGATTTCCCCGTTATGATCTGGTTTTTGATGTACGCTTGCGGACTTGTTTACGGCGGTATCCTCCGTCGGATGAAGGACAAAAGGCGTTTTTACAAGTACGTTTCCGTACCATGCCTTTTGGTAACCATAGCAGTTTATATCTTTCAGTATGTCAGGGGATTTGGCATGATGGGCGGCCCGGGGGCCAATGTATTCTACCATCTGACCACTCCCGAGATCTTTTTATGCATCGGAACTGAGTTCGGAATGCTGGGCATTTATTACATGATCACCGAGCGCGTTTCGGATAAGGTCATGGATATGATCACGGCCGTCAGCCGTAGTGTCACGATCGTTTATTTTATCCAGTGGACTCTGGTTATGTGGGTAACCAACGTTCTCATTTATATTGCTTTCGGAAGCAAGTATCTTGATTCCTGGAAATCGCTGATCGTGGGACTGGTTCTGAGTTTTGCGTCGGTGATCCTGGCAGAGCAGTGGGTGAGATTTCAGAAAAAACGCAAGGAGAAAAGGGAGCCGTAGAGGAATGAAAAAAAGTATCAGTAGAAAATTTCTGATCGGACTTGTGATCTTTTCAATAGTTCTTGCTGTAGTTCTTTGCGTTCTTATCAGTTATTTTTTCACAATACGAACCATTCAAAAATATGAATATATCGGGACATCTCTCACGCAGTCCATAGCCAGCGGAATAGACGGCGATAGAATCAACGATTATATCGCCAACGGGCCGGACGAAGAATACAATGAGGTACTTGATGAGATCAACAAAATGCACGACAGTTTTCAATGTCTGTATGTTTATGTGATCGTTCCTCAGTCCGAAGACGTACTTTACATTTGGTCTAATGGCTTCTCCGGAGAGGAGACCATAGGATTCACCACGCCCTATTCGCCGGGTGGAGAAGATTGGATCAGGAAAAAGTTTTCTGGGAAGACGGTTGATACCTTGTGTTTCGTCGAGGATCCTGATTTTGGGGCCATCGCAACGGCTGCGACACCGGTTTACACCGCAGATGGTTACATCTCGGCTCTCGCTTGTGCGGACTTTTCAGTGTCCGAGATCAGACAAA
>JAEELH010000184.1 GCA_016288825.1 Lachnospiraceae bacterium
CTTTTGGAGGGCTCGGAGATAGAAGTTCCCGTCGGAGCGAGCAGCAAGAATGCCATGGTGCCTATGGCCATCGTAGATACGAAGAATATACTGTTCATCTGCGGCGGTGCATTCCCGGATCTTGAAGATATCATAAAGGAGAGGCTCAATAAGTCTTCCTCAATGGGATTTGTATCCGACCTGAAGGACAAGTATGACAAGGACAAGAATATCCTCACTAAGGTTGAGGTGGAGGATATCCGTAAGTTCGGTATGATCCCCGAGTTCATCGGACGTCTGCCCATCATATTTTCACTGGAATCACTGGATGAAGATATGTATGTCAAGATACTTACCGAGCCGAAGAATGCGATAACCAAGCAGTACAAAAAGCTGCTTGCTTATGATGAGGTCAATCTGGAATTTGATGATGCGGCGCTGCATGCCATAGCAAAAAAGGCTATGGAGAGGGAACTGGGAGCCAGAGCTCTTCGCTCCATAATCGAGGAATTCATGCTCGATATCATGTATGAGATACCTAAGGACTCAAATATAGGGACGGTGAGGATCACCGAGGACTATATAGAGAAAAAAGGTGGCCCGCGCATCACGATGAGAGACAAGGAGAGAATGACAGAGCAACCAAAGATAGCAACGGCCGCTGATTAAGCGGTCGCTGGTTTTTTTCAGGAGAAATAAAGGGGGAAAATATGTCTGATCAGTATTTCAAATCGGGGATTTCTAAACTCAGAGAGCAGCAGTCTTTTCGAGAGGTCGACGAAAAAAAGGAAAAGCAGCAGATCGATCGTTTTCTGAAGGGTTATATGCCGGACAGCGAAAAGATCTCATATCGCAATGTCAGGGATTCAGAGCGTAATCTGCAGCTTCTTGAACGCTGCCGCAGCAGACTTCCCAAGCAGAAGATAGAATCAGGAGCCGAGGGTACGGCCGAACAGCTGGTACCGCCGGCTGAGTTGACGTGGAAAGAAAAACGGGAGAGAGAAAAAAGGATAAAGGAAGCGCAGAAGCATGTACCTGATGGCGACCTGCAGACCTATGAGGGAGCTACTGTGTTGGAAAGCCTTAGGGATAATAAGGATGAGGCGCTTAGCGCAAGGGAATTTGCTGCTCTGCCTGAAGAAGAAATAAAGAGGCATATAGATGAACTCATGCAGGTTCAGCTGGATGAGAGTATGCTCACGGAAGATTATATCATGTCCCATATGGAGGAGATGTGCAAATACGCGCTCAATCTGATGACCGCAAGGAATTATTATATCGGCCAGGAGGGACATGGAGTCTTTGACGGCATGGACGAACTGGAGCTGGGTGTGGTAAATACCAGGATCATCAGCATGGCTGCGCCTCTCTTTCAGCATGTATCCGCAGTTCTTTTGAAGCACGGACTTTCACTTTCCAATATGTCATATGTCGATCTGAAGAATGCCGGGGAAGGCACGGAGGGATACGAATACAGGAACAGGGATCACAACGGGGCTATCGTGGATTCCTTCATGGAGGTTTCTACTGTACTGCAGGTTCAGAAGGATGCAGAGAGTCTTTTATTTGAGGAGAACCTGGGAGCGACCATCCACTCCATGGATCTGTCAGAGGAGAAATTGAATGAGCTTGCTGATAGCAATCCCACTCGGTACATGCTGATCAAAGAGTATCTCGATGCCGAAGAAGGTGAACTGTCAAGACGAAGGGCCATAAAGGAGGCCGAGGAAGCTGCAAGGAAAACGCAGGCAAAAAAAGCAGCTGAGGAAGCAGCAAAGCTTGCAGCTGAGAAGGCTGCAAAAAAAACGCAGGCAAAAAAGGCGGCTGATGAGGCGGCAAAGTTTGTAGCTGAGAGGACTACCAAGAAAGCACAGGCAAAACAGGCGGCTGAGGAAGCGGCAAAGCTTGTGGCCGAAAAGGCAGAAAAAAAGCGGCTGAAGGAGATTGAAGAAGCTGCAAAGGCAGCGGAAAAGGAAAGAGAAAGACTGGATACGATAAACCGACGAAAGAAATTCGTTGAAACCGGAACAGTCAAGGAAGATGAAGACAGCGAGCATCAGGCAAAATGGGTGCTTTCGGATTATGCAGATCTCGTTTGGAAGAAGTACCAAGCCAAATGTGACAGCAATGAAGCAGATTTTGAAGCTAATGATAATAAATTCTATGCCGAGATCATGACGATCAATGATGCGGTTGAAAGAAATCAGCAGAGAGTTAAGCAGTTAGTAAGAAATAAAAATGCACATGAAATGACTATGGGGCTTCCACAGTTGGAAGCAGAGCTCCAAAAGAAAGTTGAAGAAAACAAGGATGCGTTCCTAGAGGTTGATGAGGAAAAATTTGAGACATCTATAAATGAGTACATGTCTCAGTTGAAAACCGGTGAGGAAGGGGATATTGCGACTTGGAAGAGCAGATACAATACGTTAAAGGGAATCCTGCCGGCAGACTGCTTTACTGAAAAAAACGGCCCCGAGCTTGTCGGTACGCTGGTGCTCGAAAAGGAAAGTGAGAAGTATGAGAAACAAGTAGCAGTACTGGTTAAAAGGAAAGAGGCGTATAAAAAGATCCTAAAGGATGAAGTGGCAGCAAAGATCTCGCCTCTATGCCGTCAAGAAGTTGAAGAGGATATAGAAAAGAATCTCACTTACAAGATGATATTCTCATCAAAGAAGGGCGTGACTGCTGAGATCAGAGACAGAGTCAAGCCTCCGCTTTTGATGATAGTATCACCCAGAAGCGCATATCTGGAGAATGATCTCAAAACAGTTTTAAGTTCGTATAAACTGCCCATGAGTCCCGCATACGTGGAGCCTCTGACAACCGTGTTGCTTGATCATAAGATCAGCTGGGAGAAAGTTGAGGCTGGAAGCGATCGTGTCAAGGCAATGAAGGCGATCGTTGATGAGCATGCCAAGAATCTTGTAACACTCGAAAAGAGCAGACAGGAAAAAGCGAAGAAGGAGCAGGTTATACCCCAAGAGGTTGAGCTTACAAAACCTGCAAAGGAGGAAGAATCCAAACCACAGGAAGATGAAAAAAAGAGACGATTCAGACACAAAGCATTGGCTCTTTTTACAGAGGATGTATCAAAGACGCAAGGTGAGATCTTCTACCAGTATCGTAAGGTTGAAGGTAAGAAAAAATGGGTTGGACAGGGCAAATTTGAACTGACCGAAAGGGAACGTAAACTGCTGTATGCCAGAAAAGTATGGAATATC
>JAEELH010000185.1 GCA_016288825.1 Lachnospiraceae bacterium
GGAATCGATGCCCCTTGCCATACCGCTGACTACTATGTAACCTGCCTGTGCGAGCCTCTGAGCAATGTCACGGGCCATGGTACGTCCGTAGGCAGAGCATCTTCTGGCACCCACCATGGCGATACAGGTCTTGTTTTCGTCCGGAAGCGTTCCGAAATAAAAAAGACAGTAGGGCGGATCGCTGATGGTTTTTAGTTTTTGGGGGTAGGTAGGATCATTGTATGTGACTAATGATTGTTGGCTTTTTATAAAGTTATCATAATCCTTTTCTATGTCAAATGTATGTCTGCTTTCTATATAAATATCTCTTGCATTCTTGCTAATAAATCCAAGAGAATCGATAGCCTTGTCCGAAGCGTTATATAGTTCTTCTTCATTACCGAAGACAGTGGAAAGTTTGATCCTTGATGAAGGCGATATGCCTATCAGGGATGAAAGAAAGTATTTGTATTTCATTTGCATGTCTCCCAGTATTTTTTGTCTATGCTTTTGTAGAGTATGGCTTCAAACAGATGATCGGTAGTTATTCGCTCATCACCGGCCAGATCCGCAATGGTCCTTGCTACACGAAGAACCTTATGATAGGTACGGGCGGTCAGATCCTTGTCATCAAAGGCGCTGTGCATATAAGTTGTTTCCTTTTCACCCAGATGACAGTAATATTGGATCCTGTCTGCGGATATCTGGGAATTAAAAGAAAAACTCTCATTTGCGTAGCGTTCACTTTGGAGCTTGTGGGCTTTGATAACACGCTCTCGGATGGTATCGGAACCCTCACCCGGCACAGGAGATGACAGTTCCTCAAAACTGACACTGGGAGCTTCAACACACATATCTATGCGGTCTATAAGGGGTTTAGATATTTTACCCAGATAATTACTGATATCCCGGGGTGTGCACCTGCATGAGGAGGAAGGGTATTGACCACACTTACATGGATTCATAGCTGCTACAAGCATGAAATTGGAAGGGAAAGTACAGTCGCCGCTTGCTCTGACTATATTAACTTTTTTCTCCTCCATGGGTTGACGCAGGACCTCAAGAGTCTGGCGTGAAAACTCCGGAAGTTCATCGAGAAACAAAACTCCGTTATGAGCAAGGGAGATCTCTCCCGGCTTTGGGATACTGCCACCTCCCGTAAGACCCGTAAATGAAATGGTATGATGGGGACTCCTGAAGGGACGCTGAGTTATAAGTGAGTCACGGTTATTTAAAAGCCCGCAAACACTGTATATCTTTGATACCTCCAGCATCTCCTCCTGAGACATTCGGGGAAGGATAGAGGGAATGGATCTGGCTACCATAGTCTTACCGGCACCCGGAGGCCCAATAAAAAGCAGGTTATGCATACCTGAAACCGCAACTTCGCAGGCACGCCTGAGCATGGGCTGGCCGCTGATACGGGAAAAATCAAATTCGGTATCGGATTTATCCTCGGACGTATCCTGGAATGCTATTTCGGGAATGGTGCCTGAAGTAATATACGATACAGCCTCAGCAAGAGAAGAGACCGGTATTATCTCCAGATCCGGAACAAGTCTGGCTTCGGATATATTACCGGCTGGAATGATGCACTTTTTATATCCCTGCTGCCGGGCACAAAGAAGCATAGGCAGCATGCCTCCGACGGAATGGACTGCTCCGTCAAGACCCAGTTCCCCGGATATGAAATGATCATCATTATCAAAAGGTGGTATGGTACCGGTGGCTGATAAAACAGAAATGGCTATGGGCAGATCAAAACCACTGCCGCATTTTTTGACTTCGGCAGGGAGAAGATTGACAGTGATGCGCTTGACAGGCAAAGAAAACCCACTGTTTTTAAGGGCAGTACGAACACGCTCCCGGGCTTCTCGAACTTCGGGAGACAGGGCGCCTACCATTTCAAACATGGGCATACCATCACTGACATCTGCCTCAACAGACACACTTGTGGCATCGATGCCGTATAGTGTGGCAGAGATCACTTTGGCGTACAATATAATCCTCCTGTAAAAAGTGGGGGAATTTGATCGAATGATCTTTGGACTTTAAGATAGTGAGGATGTTAACACATACAAAAATGGGGTGTCAAGAACTTTTTGCTTGAAAAAGTTTTTTTTCTGTTGTATAGTGTTAAAAGTTTTGCACTAATCTTTGTGTTATTAAAAGGAGAGTTATGGCAAAGAATCTTGTGATCGTGGAGTCACCAACCAAGGTCAAGACTATCAAAAAATTTTTAGGGAAAAACTATGAGGTCGTTGCCTCCAACGGTCATGTCAGGGACCTTCCCAAGAGCCAGACGGGTATTGATGTAGATAACGATTTTGAACCCAAATATATTACTATAAGAGGTAAGGGAGATCTTCTTGCATCTCTTCGAAGAGAGGTTAAAAAAGCCGACAAGATCTATCTCGCAACCGACCCGGACCGTGAGGGAGAAGCAATATCCTGGCATCTTGTTTCCGCACTTAAGCTTGGGGACAAGGATTATTCCAGAGTGACTTTCAATGAGATCACCAAGACTGCAGTCAAAAATTCTTTTAAGGCACCTCGTGATATAGATATGAAGCTTGTGGATGCACAGCAGGCACGCCGCGTCCTTGACAGGCTTGTGGGTTATGAGATCAGCCCGCTTTTGTGGGTCAAGGTTAAGCGAGGTCTTTCCGCCGGCCGTGTTCAGTCTGTTGCACTTCGCATTATCTGTGACAGGGAAGAGGAGATAGAGTCCTTTATTCCCGAAGAGTATTTTACCCTTGATGTGTCTCTTTCCAAAAAGGGCGAAAAAGCTAAGCTTCTTGCTCATTATTACGGAGGAGAAAAAGACAAGAATCAGATCCCTTCAAGGGATGAACTTACGAGTATCATTTCGGACATAAAAGGGACTTCTTTTAAACTGGATTCTCTTAAAAATATTACAAGGGAGCGTAAAGCACCCCTTCCTTTTACAACTTCAACCATGCAGCAGGAGGCTTCTAAAGGTCTTAATTTTGCCATTTCAAAAACCATGCGTGTTGCACAGCAGCTTTATGAAGGTGTTGATATCAAGGGCATGGGTACGGTAGGTCTGATAACGTACTTACGTACAGATTCCGTCAGGGTTTCGGATGAGGCAAGCAAAGCTTGCACGGATTTTATAAATGAGCATTACGGTCAGGATCATGTGGGCAATTACGGTGCTGAGGGCAAAACAAAAGCCAAGGTTCAGGATGCACATGAGGCTATCAGACCTTCTGATGTCAATATCCTGCCTTCGGATATCAAGGACAGCCTGAGCAGGGATCAGTTCAGACTTTATCAGCTTATTTGGAAGCGTTTTGTTGCAAGTCAGATGGCAGCAGCCAAGGATGAGACAACTTCCGCAAGACTTTCAGCCGGCGGACATGTTTTTGCGGCTTCTTCCACGAGAGAACTTTTTGACGGCTTCAGAGTCGTATATACATCTGCCGATGAGGAAAAGGATGAAAAGAACACCCTTTTATACAGTCTTTCCGAAGGTGAGAGCCTGAAAGTGGAGGAGATATCAGACAAGCAGCATTTTACCCAGCCTCCGGCCCATTATACAGAGGCTTCACTTGTTCATGCTCTTGAGGAACTTGGCATTGGACGTCCGAGTACGTACTCGCCAACCATCACAGTGCTTCTGAAAAGACGATATATCGCCAAGGAGGGCCGCAATCTTTTTGTTACGGAGCTTGGCGAAGTTGTAAACCGTATTATGATGGAATCCTTCCCGGAGATCGTTGACGAACGCTTTACCGCCAATATGGAAAGCCTTCTTGACGGCGTGGAAGAGGGAAGTGTTGAATGGAAATCCATTGTTAGGAATTTTTATCCCGACCTTAAGGAGTCTGTTGAAAAGGCAGAGAGTGAACTTGAAAAGGTTAAGGTTGAAGACGAAGTAACCGATATTATATGTGAAAATTGCGGCCGCAATATGGTCATCAAGTATGGACCCCATGGCAAGTTTTTGGCTTGCCCGGGCTTCCCTGAGTGCCGCAATACCAAGCCTTATCTTGAAAAGATAGGTGTTAGCTGTCCCGAGTGCGGCAAGGATATCGTTCTTCGTAAGACAAAAAAAGGACGCAGATTCTATGGCTGCGAGGATTATCCGGATTGTGACTTTATGAGTTGGTCAAGACCGGTTTCAAAGAAGTGCCCGAACTGTGGCAAGTATATGGTCGAAAAAGGCCAGAATATCGTATGTTCCGATCCTGCATGCGGATATAGAGAGAAGCGGAGGACGGATGACGATGAGCGTTGAACTATTAGATAAGACAAGGAAGATAGGCAATCTTCTTCATAATAACAATAATACGATAGTAATCTTTAATGATTTTTGCAGAGTACTTACAGAGATCCTTTCCTCTTCGGTTGTAGTTTTGAGCCGCAAGGGCAAGGTCCTTGGCGTCGGCAAGGGACCGGGTGTAGGGATGTTTGTGGACAAGTTCGCTGATGATGTGGGCGGATTTGTGGATCCTCTTTTTAACGAGAGGCTTCTTGCTATACTTTCTACCAAGGAAAACTGTAATCTCCAGACTCTGGGCTTTAGCGAGGAGCAGGATGATGTCAGTGCTGTTGTAACACCCGTTTATATTTGTGGCGAGAGACTTGGCACTATCTTTTTCTGCAGAAAAGACAGAGATTATGATATTGACGATATAATTCTTTGCGAGTATGCTACAACTGTAGTGGGTCTTGAGATGATGCGTGCTGTTCATGAGGAAAATACCGATGAGGAGCGCAGAAAGCAGGATGTAAAGAGTGCTATAAGTACGCTTTCGTACTCGGAGCAGGAGGCGGCTGTCCATATTTTTGAAGAATTATCAGGTAATGACGGTATTCTTGTAGCTTCACGTATTGCTGATCGTGCCGGTATAACCCGTTCGGTGATCGTTAATGCCCTCAGGAAGTTTGAAAGTGCAGGTGTTATCGAGACCAGATCTGCCGGTATGAAGGGTACTTCCATCAAGGTCAAGAATGATCTTGTATTTTCTGAACTCAAAAAACTAAAGAGTAATTAATTTATTAACCGGAGATAACCGGAATTGTAAAAACTACATACAAGGACGATTAATGTAAAGGGATTTATAGGATTCTATAAATCTCTTTTTGTATTTTTAAAGTATTATTTTATTCCATATTATCCATATTTGGTAATTGATCAAAAACAAAAACACAACATCTTGTAAAAAGTTCTTGTGTTTTTTGAAATATGCTATATAATGTATTCGTAGTGGGCGTACCATGCCCGGAAAGGAGAGCCTATGATCCAATCAGATGCATTCGGCTATGTCAACGTAATGGACAAGGCCCTTGATGCCAGCTGGAACAGGCAAAAGGTCATTTCAAACAATCTTGCCAATGTTGACACACCCTTTTACAAACGCAAGGATCTGGACTTTGCCTCCATTTTGGAGGATGAGATCACCAAGACCAAGTACAGGACACTGGATAATGCAGTCCGCTCTATGGATTACAGTGATCTGGAGCCCTATGTATATACGGATGCGGAAAATTTTTCATACCGTATCGATCGTAATAATGTTGATGTAGATACAGAAAATGTTGAGCTGGCCAGTGAGCAGCTGAAGTATCAGATACTCACGACAGAGATGTCTCATGAGTTTGGCAGGTTCAATACCGTAACCAAGTCATAGGAGGTAATATAAATGGGACTTTTTCAATCATTTGATATAGCTGCCTCCGGCATGACCGCGCAGCGATTCAGGATGGATACCATCGCTGAAAATATTGCCAATGTCAATACTACACACGGCGAGGACGGTGGCGGCCCCTACAGACGTAAGATCGTCACCTTCCAGGAAAAGCAGCTGAATCCTTTTACTTTTTCAACACTTTTGGATGAGTATCGTGAGCGTTATAAGGGCAACGGTGTCCGCGTTATGCGTGTTTCCGAGGATTACGAGACGGATTTTATCATGGATTATGATCCTTCCAATCCGGATGCAGATGAGAATGGATATGTATCTTACCCCAATGTCAATACGGTTACAGAGATGACTAACCTCATCGATGCAACCAGAGCATATCAGTCCAATGTTACTGTTTTCAATTCACTTAAGGCCATGACACAGAATGCCATCAGCATTGGTAACGGCGGTTGATAAGGAGGGCTAGCATATGTCCGTAAGCAGACTTGAGCCCATTGCGCTCATTGACAACAGCAATTACAAGACTGCGCCTGCCAAGCAGGGAATCGTACCTCCCGGAGCCAAGAATTTCGGTGATGTATTTGATGCCGCGGTCAGTCTTCTTAATGAAACCAACGACCTTCAGAACAAGGCTTCTGCAGAGGAGATCAAGTTTTCACTTGGACTTTCTGATAATCCCCACGACGTAATGATCGCTTCCCAGAAGGCCAGTATCGCGTTGCAGTACACCAATGCGATCCGTACTAATTTCTTGCAGTCATATAATACTTTGATGAACATGCAGATTTAAGGAGTAACACATGCCGGAGCAAATCCAAAACCTTCTTAATCGATTAATTGAATGGTGGAAAGGACTTACCCTGCGCCAGCGTATTTATATTATCAGCGGTGCTTCAGCAGTAGTCCTTACTCTTGGTATACTTATTTTTGTATTTACCCGACCCACTAATCAGGAGATCTATCATGCCACCGATGCTCAGGATGCGGCACAGGTCAAGGCCCTTCTTGACGGTGAGACGGGTCTTTGGTATGAGCAGTCCGATGACGGACTTACCTTTACCATCCACAAGGATGATTATGCACAGGTTTGGATGCTCCTCGGAACTAACGGCATTACCGTTAAGGGTTATTCTCTTGCCGATTATCTGGAGGGCAACGGTTTTTCAACTACGGAATCGGACAAGAGTAAAAAGTGGCAGTATTTCCTGCAGTCTCGTATGGAACAGGGCCTTGCCTCCATGGACAATATCAAGTCCGCCCAGGTGAGCTTCAATATCCCTAAGGATGACGGTACGCTTCAGGCGCAGAAGCAGGATGCTTCAGCCAGTGTTATCCTTGAACTTTCCGGCGAGATGTCAACAGATCAGGCTTCAGCCATCGCCAAGGTTATCGCTACAAGTCTTGGTAATGAGTCTACAGCTACCATCTCCATTATGGATACTGAGGGCAATCTGCTTTTTACCGGTGATGATGAGATATCTACCGCAGGACTTGCTACCAAGAATCTCAGTGTTAAAAAAGAAGCCGAGCATATCATGACAACTAAGGTCAAGCAGATCCTTTCTTCCAACAGTACGGGACAGGCTATATTTGATAATGTTCAGGTTTCTCCCGAGTTGACACTTGATTTTTCAAAAAAGACGGTGCAGGACTTCCATTACTATGTTGATGAGGGTATGTCCCAGGGTTATCTTGACAGCCGTAGTGAGAAGACCAGTAAGACTACCAACGGAATAGCCGGAGTTCCCGGTACTGATTCCAATGACGATACCACATACGTGCTTCAGGACAACGCAAACTCCAGCAGTGAGACAAGTGATGTTACCGAGGATTACCTTCCCAGTGAGACCATCACGACCGAGGAAACTTCCGGCGGCGGTACAAAGTATGACGATAGCAGCATTACCGTTGTTGCATACCGCAATGTTGTTTACGACGAGGATGTGATGAAGGCCAGCGGTCAGCTGGATGGCACAAGTTTTGAAGAGGTTGTTGCCAACAATTCCAACAATGTTCTTTCCGAACTCGAAAACAGGGATGAGATCATTACAGCTATTTCCAATGCTACTCATATCCCTATTGCCAATATTTCGCTTATTGCCTATGACACGCCTACCTTCAGATATTCAGCAGGTGGTCGTGCATGGACAGATTGGCTTGAGATCGCACTGGCTGTTCTTATTTTCCTGCTCCTGGGCTTCGTTGCCTGGAGATCTTTCCGCAAGGAGAAGGACGAGGAAGCTGTCGAGGAGGTTTCTGTTGAGGCACTTCTCGAAGAGCAGCAGGAAGAGCTTGAGGATATCGGATTTAATGAGAAGTCCGAAGCCAGACTTCTTATTGAGAAATTTGTTGAAGAAAGGCCCGAGGCTGTTGCTTCGCTCCTTCGTAACTGGCTTAATGAGGATTGGGGAGACTAAGTTATGTCTGATGTTGCAGCATCATATACTTCAACTGCAGATCTTAACCTGAACGGTGTCCAGAAGGCAGCGGTACTTCTCATTACCCTGGGACCTGAAAAGTCAGCTGACATTTTCAAACATCTCAAGGAGGATGAGATCGAGGAGCTGACGCTTGAGATCGCCAATACCAGGTCTATTTCTCCCGAGGTCAAGGAAGCCGTTATCAATGAGTTCTATCAGGTCTGCCTTGCTCAGCAGTATATTGCTGAGGGTGGTATCGGATACGCTAAGGAGCTTCTGGAGACTGCACTCGGTAGTGATAAGGCTCAGGAAGTTATCACGAAGCTGACCGCTTCACTCCAGGTAAGACCTTTCGAGTTCATCCGAAAGACAGAGCCTGCGCAGGTGCTCAACTTTATTCAGGATGAGCATCCCCAGACTATTGCTATGATCCTTTCATATCTGCCTCCTATGCAGGCATCTATGATCCTGGGAGCATTGGGACCGGAAAAGCAGGCCGACGTTGCAAAGCGTATTGCTATGATGGACCGTACTTCACCCGAGGTCATCAAGGAGGTGGAGAGAGTGCTGGAGCGCAAGCTTTCATCCCTTATCAATCAGGACTACACAATTGCCGGTGGTGTGGATGCTACTGTTGCCATCCTCAATGCCGTGGACCGTGGTACAGAGAAGCGTATCATGGAGACATTGGAGATCGAGGAGCCCGAGCTTGCAGAAGAGATCCGCAAGAAGATGTTCGTATTCGAGGATATCCTTCTTCTGGACGATCGTTCCATCCAGCGTGTGCTGCGTGATGTTGAGAATTCAGATCTGGGAGTTGCCCTTAAGGGCGCCAATGAGGACGTACAGAATGTTATCTTTAAGAACCTTTCGTCCCGTCTTGCTTCTATGATCAAGGAGGATATGGAGTTCATGGGTCCTGTCCGTATGAAGGACGTTGAGGAGGCTCAGCAGAAGATCGTAGGCGTAATCAGAAAACTTGAGGATGCTTCTGAGATCGTAATCTCCAGAGGCGGAGGAGACGACCTGGTTGTATAGTATATTTAGGGGCCAGACGGTCAGCGATGTTGAAAGGGTCATTGATTCCAATGATCGTATACAAAAAAGAATAGAAGAGTATAATGCCCAGCTTGAGGAGGAAAAAAATCAGGTTCGCCAGAATGAACTTATGGAACTCCTTGATAATCTGGAGCCGGATGAGGAGGGAAATTACTTTCTTCCCAAAGATGAAGAGGGTAATTTTACCATTCCCTGTGACAGATGGGGAGAGCCTCTGGTGGCTGTCAATGAGGAGGGCATGCTGCTTCCTTTCGGTGGAGATGAGGAGGAAGTACCTTTAGAGGGCGAGGATGAATTTGATGAAGATGCCGAGCCCGAGGTAGATCCTCATGAACAGGCTGAGGCTATTATCGGTAGTGCAAGACTTGAGGCTGAGGAAATACTTGAGGAAGCCCGTCAGCAGGCAGATGCTTTTCGCGAAAGTGCTCGTCATGAAGGCTATGACGAGGGCTTTCTTCAAGGCCAGGCCCAGGCTGTTGCCAAGGCGGAAGAGGCCAGAGAAGAATATGAGAGACAGCTTGAATCCATGCGTTTGGACTACGAGGCAAAAGAACAGGGCATGGAACGTGAGTTGGTAGAAGTTATCAGCGACGTGATATCCAGAGCATTTCTAGCAGAGATGTCTGATGACAGAGATGTTATGCTCCACTTGGTAGATCAGGCTCTTTCCCATGCAGAGAATTCCAGGGAATTCCTTATCAGAGTCAATGAAGCTAATTTTGAGTTTCTTAGTGAGCACAAAAGTGAACTTCAGGAAAAGGTGGGTGCGGGGATCAAACTTGATCTTATCAAGGATCCGCTTATGGATGAGGGCGCCTGCATGATCGAGACTGATGGTGGTGTCTTTGACGTGAGTATGGATACTCAGATGAGAAATCTTATCAAAAAGATCCGGGGGTTAAGTATTTAAGGAAAACCAATGTATATTGATCGTGAAAAGTACATGTCAGCCACGGATGACACATATTTCGAACATCTTGGTAAGGTATCCAAGGTGGTGGGCATTACCCTTGAGTCTATTGGCCCCGATGCCAAGCTGGGAGATCTTTGCGAGATCCGTGTAAGTGATGATGTTACAATAATGGCAGAAGTAGTTGGCTTTGTTGAAAAGCGTCTGCTTCTGATGCCTTTTGAAAATGCAGAGGGGGTTGCGGTTGGTTCGCTTGTAGTCAATACCGGCAAACCTCTTTCTGTTCCTGTAGGCATGTGTCTTTTGGGGCATACTACCGACGGTATAGGACGTCCTACAGATACTGATGAACCTTTGCCTTACGAGGCTGTTTATCCGATTGAAAATGCGCCTCCGGATCCTATGGAGCGCGAGATAATCACTGATCCTTTGCCCCTGGGAGTTAAAGCTGTTGATGGTCTTATTACTGTTGGTAAGGGACAACGTATCGGTATCTTTGCCGGTTCCGGTGTAGGTAAAAGTACCCTTATGGGTATGTTTGCAAGAAATACCCGGGCTGAGGTCAATGTTATAGCTCTTATCGGAGAGCGTGGTCGTGAGGTCCGTGAGTTTGTTGAGAGAGATCTTGGACCGGAGGGTATGGCAAGATCCGTTGTTGTGATCGCTACTTCTGATATGCCGCCTCTTATTCGTAATAAGGCTGCAAAAACAGCTACAGCCATAGCCGAATATTTCAGAGATCAGGGTATGGATGTTCTTCTTATGATGGACAACCTTACCCGTTTTTCCATGTCACAAAGGGAGATAGGACTTGCTTCCGGGGAACCTCCCGTTCAGAGAGGATATCCGCCCAGCGTTTATTCAGAGATGCCCAAGCTTTTGGAAAGGGCAGGTAATTCCAATAAGGGATCCATTACCGGTCTTTATGCTGTTTTGGTTGATGGTGATGACTTTAATGAACCAATCACCGATACAGCCAGAGGTATCTTGGACGGTCATATTATGCTTAACCGATCTCTTGCGCAGAAGAATCATTATCCGGCTATCGATGTTCTCATGAGTATCTCCCGTGTTATGTCAGCAGTTGCTGACCGTACTCATAAGATGGCTGCCGGCCAGATGAAAAATGTTATGGCTACATATGCTGAGGCTGAAGATCTGATCAATATCGGAGCTTATAAGGCAGGTTCCAATAAAAATATTGATTTTGCCATTAGCAAGATAGATGCAGTTAATGAATTTTTGATGCAGTCTACAGATGAGAAATTCGAATTTGAGGATGAGATCGATCTGCTGCTTCAGCTGTTCCCGCAGGCTGTTCCCGCCCCTGAGTCGGAGTGATATCCAGTGAGGTTTTAATATGCCTAAATTCAAATATCGAATGCAGAATATTTTAACTCTCAAGGAGACTCTTGAGCGCCAGCAAAAAGCGGCTTTTTCTCTTGCTATGCTGAGGGTTCGGGAAGAGGAGGAAAAGCTTCAGCAGCTGCTTCTTCGCCGCGGTAAGTACGAGTCTGATCTTGCGGCAGCATCGGAGGGGACTTTGGATCTTAAGGAGATCACACATATCAAGTCTGCCATCCAGATAATGAAGACTCTTATAAGGGATCAGATGTTTGAGTTGAAAAAGGCCCAGGATGCTCTTGAGGTTGAGCGTAAAAAACTGGATCAGATCATGATGGAGCGTAAAACCTATGAGAAGCTTCGTGAAAAAGCTTTTGAGGAATTTAAGCATGAACTCGTTATGGAGGATATGAAGGTTACCGACGAGTTTACAAGTTTCAAATATAACAAGACGCAAGTCTGATTTCATACTAGATTCTATTAAGGAGTTTTGATATGGCCAAGGATAAAGACAAGGATAAGGATAAAGACCTGGAAAAGGAAGAAGAAAAAAAGAATAAGGGTGGAGAAGATGGCGACGACGAAGGTGGCGGCGGTATCCTTGTTTTTATTGTTGCTTTTCTTATCTTTCTTGTCTGGCTTGCTATTATCGCTCTGCTTATCAGGATGGATGTAGGCGGATTTGGTTCTACCATTCTTTATCCAATCCTCAAGGATGTTCCTGTCATCAACAAGATCCTTCCGGAGACAGAGGATTACGGGGAGGATGAAGAGGATCCTTATGCCTTTGACAGTATGGATGAGGCCATAGATCGTATCAAGTATCTTGAAAAACAGTTGGCCAAGGCTAAAAAGAAAAATAAAAATGCCCAGGCTCAAAGTGAGGAATATGAGCTTCTTGCTGCCGAGCTTCAGAGGTATAAAGATAACGAGGCAAATTTTGAAAAAATCAAACAAAAATTCTACGAAGAGGTTGTGTATTCCGACCAGGCACCCGATATAAAACAATATAAGGAATACTATGAGAGTATCGAACCCCAAAATGCCGAAAAGCTTTACAAACAGGTGGTAGGCGAGATCAAAAAGGACGAGGAGCTTGAGAAGTACGTTGCTACTTATACGGCAATGAAGGCTGATGAAGCTGCCAAGATCTTTGATGATATGACCAAGGACCTTAGACTTGTAGGCAAGATACTTTGGGCAATGGACACTGATTCCCGAGGTAAGATCATGGGCAAGATGGATGTAGATACTGCAGCGGCCGTAACTAAGCTTATGGAGCCGTAAAGTTTTCCTTGTAGTTTCATATCAAAGCCACGGAGGGCGACGGGAACACTTTATATCAGTCCAGGGAGGACAAATGATATAAGGCAAAAGGAGAAGACATGACCAGTACCAATATCTTAAGCGTACCGGTGCAGCCGAGTCCGTCTGCTACGCGCAAAAAGGGCCAGACGGATGCCTCCGCGGATCAGGGTGATTTCTTTCAGTTGATCCAGAACAAATTCCAGGGAACAGATTTCATGGGAAAAAGTGATGCGCAGACAGCAGTCGGGGCATCATCTTCTGATGTCATGAGAGATGCGGTAGGAGCTTCTTCGGGAGTTAATGTTGCATCGGATGTTTCCGGGAAAAAGCCACAGGCTGACGCCTTATCAGTTTCAAATACTGATAAGCCTGCAGGCATTAAGGATGGAGGCGCCAGGGTACAAAGTAAGGCTGATAACGCTGATGATGCAGAGCTCACTGATGAGGAAAAAGCTCAGGCTATGGCGGCTATCGGTGAGTTCGTGGAAGAAGTAGCTGAGGTGATCAGTGAGATCCTCCCAGTAAGTCCCGAGGATGTTGCTTCAGCAATGGATGAGCTTGGCCTTTCGGCAACGGATCTTTTGGATCCCGCAGGTTTATCCGAGCTTGTGACCACTCTTACAGGGGCAGAGGATGAGACAGCCCTTCTTATCATGGATGAGGGCAAGGAACTGTTTGATGCAGTAGGTGCTCTTGCCAATGAGCTCAAGTCCGAAACCGGACTCGATGATGTGACACTGAAAAGTGTAGAGACAGGAATACCTGTTGATGAGTTTATTGCTTCAGAGGATGCCACAGATGATCTGGAGCTTGCGGAACCTGAGATCTCACAGATCCCTGCGGGTATGGAAAATCAGGCAAAGCCCGTTACAGAGGACGAAGCTCCGTTGATCATGACTGAGGAGACGGTTGTAGCTGGAGATAAGGCTGATCGTACTGCGATTTCTATGACATCACCTAAAGATGACGAGGATCCTATGGCGCTTTCTGAGGATGAGACAGTTCTTTCAGCAGAGGATGCACCTGTACGTCAGGCTGATACCAGACCCCAGACTCAGGATCAGGGAAGCAACCAGGACAGTTTTGCACAGGGACGCAAAAACTCTATGACCGGTGCTGAGATCAAAACCGATACACCTGTTGCTGAGGGTCAGTTTAACGCCTATGTTCAGGATGAGGTTCCTCAGACGCCTGTATCGCAGGTAGAATCCTACACATCAGTTAACACAACGGATGTTATCGAGCAGATCGTATCCGCTGCAAGAACAACCATCACCAATGAGGTAAGAGAGGTATCACTTCTTCTTAATCCTCAGAATCTTGGCCGTATGATCATGCAGGTTACGGAGCGTGAGGGCGACATTTCAGCCAGATTGGTTGCTCAGAATGAGGCAGTCAAGGAAGCTCTTGAAAAACAGCTTACCATCCTCAAGGAGCAGCTCAATGCCGCAGGCATCAAGGTTACCGAGGTTGAGGTTACAGTAAGCACTCACGAGTTCGAGCAGGCTCTTGAGCAGGGCAATCAGATGCAGGGCGGATCCGAAGGCGGACAGAGAGGCCAGGGCAGTACCGGAGAGGCTGAAGCTGAGGGCGGCACTTCCTCAAGACGTAGTATAGATCTTTCATCTGAGGATGGTTTACCGGAGGATATGACAGAAGCCGAGGCTTTGGAAGCTTCCATGATGGCAGATGCCGGCAATTCCATCAGCTACAGTGCGTGAAAGGAGTAGCATATGGCTTATGTAGAAAATATATCAAACGGTCTTGTGACCGGCTCCAAGTCTATAGATTCCGTTGAAAACGGCAAGACTCAGGAGACCAAACAGTCCAAGTCGGATGAGACCAAGGATATGTTCCTTAAGCTTCTGGTTACGGAGATGAAGTACCAGAATCCTTTACAGCCTACCGACAATACTGAGTACGTTAAGGAGATGGCAACATTTTCACAGGTTGAGGCCCTTAACAATGTTCAGGATAACGTAGACGAGATGCGTTCCGCCAACATGGTTGGAAAGTATGTCAATATCGTTGATGATGAGGGCAATGCTGTTGACGGCAAGGTGGATTACACTACCAAGCAGAACGGCGAGACAGTTGTTTGCGTTAACGGCAGCTTTTATCCCATTTCTCAGGTTACGGGTGTTATGGAGTCTGCATATTATGAGGCAACTCTTGCAGCAGATACACTTAATCAGATGGTAGCAGAGCTTCCTCCCCTCGGACAGGTTACATATCTTGATGAGGACAAGATCACTGCTATCGCTAATCTTTACAATGCAATGGACAGCTATCAGCAGTCATTCCTTTCATCCGACAGCCAGACGGCCATCAAGAGTTATGTTAACAGGCTCAATGAAGTCCTTGCCAAAAAGGCTCAGACAGATCAGGAACTGGCAGAACAGGCGGCAGCTCAGGAAGCAGCAGAGCAGGCTGCGCAGGCTATTACAGAAGAGGATCAGGCACAGGCATCTGAGGCAAATGCTCAGGCTGCAGACACAGATCCTACTGAGACAGTGGCAGCCGATACTGTTGCAGCGCAGACAACGGAGGTTTCCGGGGATACTGAGGATAATACAGATACAAGCGAAGATACCACTGAGCAGGTGCCTACAGTTTAGTTTGGATTTTTCAAATTTCGCTATTAACTAAATACAGATATTTCCGATATAAAGTATAGGTAGTTTGTAATTGCGCAGGAAGGAGCCTATATGCAGGTTTTAAATCCTAATATTCCATCCTCCATAGCGCAGGCATATGATACATATCTTGGAGATAATACACCCAAGGTATCGGGCGGAAAAGCCCTCGGAGCAAGCTTTGCTGATGTGCTCAGGGACGTAGCACAGTCAGGTACAGAGATCAAATTCTCCAAGCATGCGATGCAGAGGCTTTCCGAAAGAAACATTGATCTATCCGATTCCCAGAACGAAAGGCTTCGCGACGGACTGCGCAAGGCTGATGAGAAGGGTATCAAGGATTCGCTGATGCTTATGGATCAGCTGGCGTTCATAGTCAATGTTCCCTCACATACAGTTGTAACTGCCATGGATGGAAACGAATCAAAAGAAAAAGCATTTACCAATATTGACGGAGCAGTCATTGTTTGAAGCCGGACCTTTTTCGGAGGCTTCGCTGCCGAACGACAGAAGCAGCAAAAGATGACGACTCAATCGCACGAAGGAGGTCAAGCTTATGATGCGATCACTTTTTTCTGGTGTGTCCGGACTTAAGACTCACCAGACCAAGATGGATGTCATCGGTAACAACATCGCCAATGTTAATACCGTAGCATTCAAGTCTTCAGCAACTTCTTTTTCTGATATCATGTATCAGCTCATGTCTGGAGCATCAGGCGCAACAGCTACCAAGGGTGGAGTAAACCCTAACCAGATCGGTCTTGGTGTTGCTACCGGAGCTACCAAGGTTTCTATCGCACACGGTGGTGCTGCACAGTCTACAGGCGAGGCTCTTGATCTTCGTCTTTCTGATACGAAGTCCACAAACTTCTTTGTCGTAAACAACGGTACCGAGAACGTATTTACCCGTTCCGGTTCTTTCTACCTGGATGGAAATGGTAACCTTGCCATGACATCTACAGGTTATCTTGTTATGGGATGGCAAGTTGATCCACAGACCAACACGATTGCCAGAGACGTTGTAAGTCCTCTTCGCATTATGTCTCCTGAAAATCTGACAAGTGAACCAGAATATACAAGTCAGGCTATTATGAAGGGTGTCCTTGATGATACTGATGTCAATGTTAATAGTACTGAAGGTTACGCTACGACACTTGTTTTTTATGATAATCTTGGTTATGCATATACTGCTAGATTTGCCATTAAAAAGGGTAAAGATGAGCCGGATTCTAATGGTGTTGTAATTAAGAATGGGTATACTATTGAATTGACGAATATTTATTCCAATAATGATAAGGATGCTGCCGGTAATCCTGTTGACATATATAAGAATTATCTTGATCAAGGAGATCCTACAAAGGTATCCGATTATGACCTTTTTGGTTCTCCTAATGGCACAGAATATGATACCTTTAAGCTTCAGGCTTCTAATGATGGTTCAGGATATAATTATCAAAAAGGTTTTGGTAGCGACACAACCGGTGATTATATTGTTCATAAATCAGGTTCTCATACATATGGTATTAAAGTTGAAGATTTGATGAGCTATATTTCTACTAATCTTCATGCTTTATCTGAATCTGGTAAAATTCCTAGTACAGCTGTAAAAGATGAAGAAGGACATGATGGAGTTGATTTTGATCTTTCTGCGATGTTTAAGGGCTTGAAAAGTTGTATGAGTTCATATGACGAAATGACGGAAAAACCTACTTTTACATTCGATAGTTCTTCTCAAAGTTTAAAAGTTGCGTACAAATCAACAAACTATAGTTTGTATTTTAACACTAATGATGGTACGTTTGCATCAATTGATGGTGCTGCATACACTGATAAAAGTAGTAAAGCATATTCGGCATCTAGTGGCGAAGATCAGATCCTTAAGATGAGTACTCTTGGCTCTCAGTTTTCTGATATCAATATTGACTTCTCTCAAATGCTTAACTACTACAACGGCGGATCATCTACAGTTGGAATGGATACAGGTACTGCAGAAGATGCCAGCCTTGGAGCAGGAAAGAAACTTGGGGCCATGACAGGAATCGCGGTTCAGCAGGATGGAAAGATCTTTGGTTCCTACGACAATGGAAATACAGTTCTCCTTGGACAGATCGCTGTTGCTCAGTTTGCTAACGCATCCGGTCTTGAGCAGTTGGGAGATAACTGCTACGCAACAACTCTTAACTCAGGTGAGTTCGATGGTATCGGTGTTGAGATCACAGCAGACGGATCCTCAATGGAGACAGGACAGCTGGAGATGAGTAACGTAGACCTTTCTACAGAGTTTACTGAGATGATCACAACCCAGAGAGGTTTCCAGGCTAACTCACGTATCATTACAGTATCCGATACAATGCTTGAGGAGCTTACAAACCTGAAGAGATAATTGAGCTGATAGGTTCCTTTTAAACCATATTTTTAATAAGAAAACATAATTTTCGGTGCATAAGGACAGATATCAATATATAGTAGGAGACGAGACTTTCGCCTCCTACTTTTTGTGGAATAGAGCAGTGGAAATTTGAAATTTATGGTAGACAACTGCTCCAACATCTAGTACAATAGTGGAAAAGTGTTTTTGGGCTTTTTTTGTGTTTTTATTTGATAGGGAGTAGACAGTTTTGGATCTGGCGTCACTTATCGGCCTGGTGGCCGGCTTTGTAATGGTCATATTTGGTATCCTTGTCGGTGGTGGTGAGATAGGATCATTCATTGATATTCCGTCGGTCATCATCACGATCTTCGGGTCCCTTACCAGCGTTATGAGTTCCCGTAAGCTACCGCAGTTTCTCGGCGGATTCGGCGGACTTATGATCGCTATCAAGGAGCCGGAGCAGACGGATCCTACAGAGGTCATCAAGTCGATCATCGACATGGCTAATATAGCTCGTAAGGAGGGACTCCTTGCTCTTGAGGAGACTGCCAACGGAATTGAGGATGCCTTTTTGAAAAAGGGTATCATGCTTGTAGTAGACGGTACTGATGCTGATCTGGTTCGTGCTATTCTTGAGACGGATCTTGATGCTATGGAGACCCGTCACAAAAAAGCTATCAGTTTCTGGGATAAGTGGGGTGAGATGGGACCTGCCTGGGGTATGATCGGTACCCTTATCGGTTTGGTTAACATGCTTAAGAACCTTTCGGATCCTTCCACCATCGGACCTTCCATGGCGGTTGCGTTGCTTACCACACTTTACGGTTCGCTTATCGCTAACTGGCTTACCGGCCCCGTATCTGCCAAGCTTGCTCTTGACAATGATATGGAGGTTACAGTCAGGATAGTTACCATAGAGGGGCTCTTGTCTATTCAGGCAGGTGAGAACCCTCACGTTATCGAGGAAAAACTTAAGTGCTTCCTGCCGCCTTCAGCAAGAGACGCGGTAGGAGCTGACGCCGGCGGAGGAGAATAATATGGCCAAGAAAAAGGAAGATCCGGCACCCGCGGGATCGCCGGCATGGATGGCTACATTCTCTGACCTTATGAACCTGCTTTTGTGCTTCTTCGTTTTGCTTTTCTCCATGTCGACTATTGAGGAGGAAAAGCTGCAGGCCGCTATATCATCCATTACATCTGCTTTTTCCATCATGGATGCACCTGTTGGTAATCTCATGAGTGAGGGTAATCTCGTCAGTATGGGTATTACACAGCTCCCTGACTTTGCCAATTACTTCGGAGATACCATGAGTCAGGGTAAGGAAGAGGCCGGAGATAATTCTCAGGCTCATGAGACCCGTACCGATGAGGGTGTCAGCGATGATCCCGGCGGACAGGAGGGCACTGATCATAACAACGGTCAGAATGATAACGATCAGCAGACTCCCGGTGCTTCTCAGGGTGAGGAGGATCAGAGAGACAGAGATGAACAGGAGAATCCCGGTGCTTCAACTGAGGAGTCTGATGAGCAGGAGGCTCAGGATCTTTTAGATGAAAAGGCACTTGAGGAGAGCGAGAAGATGGCAGAAGCCATGCTTGAAAAGGCTAAGGAGTATGGCATCCAGGATCTTATCGACATAGATTTTAACGGACAGTATGTCAGATACAGTCTCAACGGAGCATTGCTTTTTGAATCAGGTAAGTCCGAGGTCAGACAAGAAGCCAAGCCTCTCATGAAAAAACTTGCCAGGATCCTCAGTGCATACTCGGCATATCTTATAGAGATCGAGGGCCATACGGATAATGTTCCGATCCACAGTGCCAAGTATGAGAGCAATATGGTCCTGTCCATGTACAGAGCCTTGAGTGTGTCCGAATTCATACTTGATCATTCCAAACTGGATCCTGCCAATGTTTATTCATCAGGCAGGGGCGAGTATGATCCAATAGCCGATAATGACACGCCTGAGGGCAGAGCCCGCAATCGTCGTGTTGAGATCAAGATATATAATTCTTACAGCTCAGATAAGCTTAAGGAGTAGTTTTTCGAGGGAGCGTCATGAAAAAGAGTTTACTCACACTTATAACTTTAGCACTGGTACTTGTTAATCTTGTACTGACTGCCATCACAGCGATATCTATTATCCCTGAGGTCAAGCAGGCCAACGAACTGGTTGCTAAGGTTTCAGAAGCCATTGATCTGGATGTTGAGAGTGCTTCCGGTGTTTCCGGCAGATCCAATATCCCCATTGCTGATCTTGTTTATTACAACTTGACTGATAAGATCACGGTCAATCTTAGGCCCGGGTCAGACGGCAACAGTCATATGGCAGTGCTTACGGTTTCTCTCGAACTCAACAGCAAGCACAAGGATTATCAGACACTTTATGGTAACCTTGATACTCAGAATAACATGATCTCATCCGAGATCAGCAGTATCGTATCTTCGTATACATACGATAATGTCCAGGATTCCATGAATGAGATCCAGCAGACTGTCAAGGAAAGACTTGCTGGGATCTTCGGTAACGAATTTGTCGTAGGTGTTAATATTACACCTCTTTATCAGTAAAGTATTCATTTTTCGGCAGGTGGTGAGAATGCATGAGTGACGTCCTCTCACAAAGTGAAATAGATAACCTACTGCAGGCTCTTTCCAGCGGAGAAGTTGATGTAGAGGAGATGAAAAAGTCCAGCGAGAATACCGTTAAGGACTACGATTTCTCCAGACCATCCAAGTTTTCCAAGGAGCACCTGAGGACTTTGGAGATCATATTTGAGCATTATGGCAGACTTCTTTCTACGAACCTGCCGGTGTACCTCCGTAAGAATATTCAGGTGGAGGTTATGAACTCCGAGGCAGTTACATATATGGAGTTTTCCAATGCTCTGTCCAATCCCGTACTTCTGGGCGTAGTGGATTTCGATCCTCTTAAGGGCAATATCATTATGGAGATGGCCACCAAACTGGGCTATGCCATAGTTGACCGTATGCTTGGAGGAGAGGGAGAGCCCCTCGAAAAGATCAGAGACTTTTCAGAGATAGAGCTGCTTATCATAGAGCGCGTTATGATCTCTTGCGTTGAGCTTCTTCGTGAGCCATGGGCTAATGTAGTAGATGTTTTGCCCAGACTTGAGCGCATTGAGACCAATCCACAGTTTGCGCAGATCATTTCTCCGTCGGAGATGATCGCCATCGTTACACTCAATATTCGTATCGGTGAGGTCGAGGGATTGATGAATATCTGTCTTCCCTATTTGACATTAGAGCCGGTTATGGATAAACTGAATACCAAGTTCTGGTATTCCAATATGCAGGACAAGACCGAGGAGATGTTCTCTGAAGATATTGAGCATCTTATTCGCAAGGCGAATATACCGGTGACCGCGGTACTCGGCCATTCCGCCATCAATGTCAGTGATTTTGCCACTCTTCAGATTGGTGATATCATCAGACTTGATAAAAAGGTGGATGAAGAACTGGATATCTTTGTTGGAGATATTCGAAAGTTCACTGCATTGCCTGGTACGGCAGAAAAGAATTTTGCGGTAAGGGTCACTACCGTGATCAGGGAGGAGCAGACCTAACATGGCTGACACTTCATTATCCCAGGAGGAGATCAACGCCCTCTTTTCTCAGGCCGAAGCCGGCGGAGTAGTTGGAGGGGGCGATGGAGGAGGCTTGGAGCCTAACGAGATCGACACCATAGGGGAAGTTGCCAACATAAGCATGGGTACCGCCGCGACGACACTGTTTTCGCTGGTGAACAAAAAGGTGGATATTTCCACACCTGTTGTATCCGTTTCAGTTTGGGATGACATAGTGGGCATGTATGAAAAGCCCTGCGTCCTGGTTAAGATCTCTTACACCAAGGGTCTCAACGGAAGCAACATCCTTGTTCTCAAGGAAACCGACGTCAAGGTTATCACCGACCTGATGATGGGCGGTGATGGTACCAATACAGATGGTGAGATAGGTGAGTTACACCTTTCGGCTATTTCAGAGGCGATGAATCAGATGATGGGATCATCTGCCACATCATTATCCTCTATGCTGAATATGATGGTGGACATTTCACCCCCCACATCTGATCTTATAGACCTGGCAGAATCTGTTGACGGAAGCGATATTGATACCTTTCTTAAGGATCCTTTCGTCAAGATAGAATTTAATATGACCATCGGGGATCTTGTAGATTCCAAGATCATGCAGCTGTATCCCATAGCCCTTGCCAAGGAGATGTGTCAGTCCGTTATGTCCAACATGGAAAGCGATTCCGCTTCCACAGTTGACGATTCGGCATTTGATGCAGCACCGGCACCGGCTCCGGCGGCAGCAGCACCGCAACCGGCCGCGGCACCTGCAGCGGCAGCACCGCCTCCGCAGGCGGCAACTCCACCTCCGATGATGGCAGCGCCTATGATGGCTCCTCAGCCACAGGTCAATGTGGAGGCAGCCACATTTACTCCCTTCAATCAGGGAATACTCGCTGGCTATTCGCAGGAGAACATCGGACTTATCATGGATGTTCCTCTGGAGGTTACGGTAGAGCTTGGACGTACACATAGATCCATTCAGGATATTTTGGAGTTCACCCCCGGTACTATCATAGAGCTTAACAAGATTGCGGGTGAGCCGATAGACGTTCTGGTCAACGGTAAGTACGTTGCCAAGGGCGAGGTAGTAGTAATAGAAGAGGCATTTGGTGTTAGAATCACTGAAATTGTCAAGTAAGTATAAGGAGAAAAGAAATGGCAAAGAACATCTTGATTTGTGACGACGCAGCATTTATGAGGATGATGATCAAGGATATCCTCACAAAGAACGGTTACA
>JAEELH010000186.1 GCA_016288825.1 Lachnospiraceae bacterium
CGTAGATTTTCTTAAAAAGACTTACGAAGGCTTCAGAATAAGGCATGCACAGCTTTCGGGAGTACTCGCTTTTAAGGATATCATAAGAGATGTAGATGATGAGACGGCGGAATATCTTATAGCAGCAGGCAGCATTGCCGCGATAGCGAAGGGATATGATAATGACTCGGATAAGCTCCTTTTAAGACATGGAATACTGCCGCTTATATCGAATGAAGAGATAAATGAAGGCACATTCGTTCTCATAAGAAATATCAGAACCGAAGGAAACGGTATAGCGAGTGGAAAGCTTGAAGCATATGCGGTAACAGCCTCGGAGCAGGTTCAGGTTAATATCAGGATCGGGGATTATACTGCTGAGGATCTGGAAAAAATACTGTAATATCATAGAACTGTAAATGAAGTCATCGGAGACTGTCCGATGGCTTTTTTACTTAAACTTCACATTTAGTTATCAAAATGATTGATAATACTACATCAATTCTAAGAATTTTACATCACGGATGTTTAATAGTATGATACTTAAAAAGATAAAGACAGACAGGATAAGGAAGACGAGGCTATGTATATTGAACTAAAGAACATTAATAAGACATTTGGGAAAGTCAAAGCTTCTGATGATGTAAGCTTCGAAATTGAAAAAGGAAAACTCATAGGTTTACTCGGACCGAGCGGCAGCGGGAAGACAACGATACTCAGGATGCTTGCGGGACTGGAAAAACAGGATTCGGGAGATATATTCATAGATGGAAAAAATGTAAATAATCTGCCTCCGGATAAAAGAGGTATAGGATTTGTTTTTCAGAATTATGCATTGTTCCCGTATCTGACGGTATATGACAATATCGCTTACGGCCTTAAGATACAGAAGAAGGACAAGACGTTTATAAAGAACAGGGTGGAAGAGCTACTTGAACTGGTAGGGCTTCCGGGAGTTGAAAAAAGATATCCCGATCAGTTGTCAGGTGGTCAGAGACAGAGGATAGCGTTAGCCAGAGCCCTGGCACCGAGTCCCGAACTGCTGCTTCTTGATGAACCCTTTGCAGCGATAGACGCTAAGGTAAGAAAGGAACTGAGGACCTGGCTTAGGGAAACAATCGATAAGATCGGTATCACAAGTATATTTGTAACTCACGATCAGGACGAGGCAATCGAGGTAACCGACGAGATAGTCATAACAAATAACGGCAGGGTTGAACAGGTCGGAAGCCCGTCGGAGATATACCTGAATCCGGCAACTCCGTTTGTTGCAAGGTTCATCGGTCAGTCCGACGTGATCGAGCATTACAGTAAGCTTAAGGGATTTGAGCATGTAAAGGGTAAGCACAATGCGGTGGTAAGACCTGAATTTGTTGAGATACATAAGTTCACTGATAATAAGCAGCATGACTTTGAAAGCTCCATGGAAGATGGCATCGTAACAGGAATATATTTCAGAGGATCCGCATATGAGGTTCATGTTGATATAGGCGGCGGGACAAACATTGTCGGGAGGATACCTTTGACCGGGACCAGGATTGTCAAGGGAGATAATGTAAAGGTTCTGATTAAACAGATATATGCCTTTGATGATACGGGAACAGAGATCCTGACCAATAAGGGTCTTGATAACGAAGAACTTTATTACATTTGAGAGGAGATCGGAGAAATGGAAAATAAAAATCAAAAAACCGGCATAGCAGCGAAAATCCTGAAATCCGGTATTATCTCATGGATCATAATAATCGTGGTATGGTGGCTCGGAAGCTTAAACTATGATGAGTATTTCCTGCCAAGTCCTGAGGAAACCGTAACAAGCATGGGACAGCTTATAGAGAGCGGAAGGCTGCAGGATGATATCTTAGCAAGTATATCAAGAGTGCTCAGGGGCTGGCTGATAGCGGTACTGACCGGAGTTCCTTTGGGACTGATAGTAGGAAGCTTTAAAACGGCAAGATGGCTTATAGAGCCTATATTAAGCTTTTTCAGATTCGTTCCGGCGATAGCGCTGACAACTTTGTTCCTGATGTGGTTCGGAGTTGACGATACATCAAAGATAGCATTGATCGTTTACGCATCCTTCTTCCCGATATTTGTAAATACTATAGCGGGAGTTGCATCAACGGACGGATCGCTTATAGAGGCGGCATCCTGTATGGGTGCAAAGAAGATAAGGATATTCTTTACCGGTATGGTTCCTTCAGCAGTTTCAAATGTCTATACAGGCATCAGGTTAGGATTAAGTTCATCGATAATCTGTATCATAGCAGCGGAAATGCTGGTCGGAAGCAACGGCCTCGGATATCTTATCAACAGTTCAAAGCTTTATTACAAAACAAGCTGGGCATTTGCAGGAATTGTGTCCTTGGCAGTCATCGGATTCTTGGCCGACAGATTACTGCAATTGATCGGAAGACATGCGCTTAAGCACTTCGGTGTAAAATAAATATATTACGAAAAGGAGATAAAAATTATGGGATACCCTACAATATTCCCGACAGGGACACTTATTTACAACAAAGAAAAAGCATGGAGCGGTTACACTATATATCCTTCGGCAAAAGGAGCATTACTTATTGACATGAACGGACGTGAGGTTCAGCTTTGGGCAGGACTCGGCGGATTCCCGAACAAGATACTTCCGGGCGGATATGTTCTCGGAAATACAGGAACACGTCCCGGGAAGAAGGCTTATCAGGATCAGCTCGATCTTGTACAGGTAGACTGGGATGGAAATATAGTTTGGAAGTTTGATCATACAGAGTATATTGAGGATGAGGGCTATGAGCCTAAGTGGATAGCACGCCAGCATCATGATTTTCAGCGTGAGGGTTCAACCGTCGGATATTATTATCCGGGCGGAGAACCGAAGACCGACAGCGGCAATACTTTGATACTGACACACGAAAATGTACATAATCCCGAAATTTCGGATAAAGTCCTGATCGATGACAAGATCATAGAGGTTGACTGGGAAGGAAATATCATCTGGAGCTGGAAAGCAAGCGATCATTTTGAGGAGCTTGGTTTTGATGAGGCTGCAAGAAATACATTATACCGTAATCCGGGAATCCATGGTGAAGCAGGCGGAGACTGGATGCATATCAACAATTTTGCCACATTGGGCGAAAACAAGTGGTATGACGCAGGCGATAACAGATTCCATCCGGATAATATCATATTTGATGCAAGGAATTCCAATATA
>JAEELH010000187.1 GCA_016288825.1 Lachnospiraceae bacterium
CCTCTCTCAGCTTCCTTAGCAGCCTCGATGGTTGCAACCTTGAGCTTGTCGGCATTTTTCCTAAGAAGCTCATTGGTCATATCATTGACCTCACGCTCAACCTTGGCTGCCTGAGTAGCATGCTCAACGCCAAGAGCGATGACCATCTGATTCTTCCAAAGAGGAATGGTATTAACGATGGTAGACTGGATCTTTTCAGCCATGACTGTGTCAGAGGACTGTACCATACGGATCTGAGGACCGCTCTGAAGAGCAACTGTACGTGTAAGCTCCAGATCGTAAAGTTTTTTCTCAAAACGATCGCACTTCTCAGCGAGATCTCTGGCAGCCTGAGCATCCTCAGCAAGTCCGCTGGCAGCAGCCTTGTTCTGAAGCTCAACCAGATCAGTAGCACGAACCTCCTCAAGGCGCTTCTTGCCGGCCAGGATATACATGGTCAGCTCCTTGAAGTATGCAAGGTTCAGATCATACATGCGGTCAAGGAGATCAATGTCCTTGAGCAGGATAACCTGATGCTTCTCAAGCTCGGATGTGATCTTATTAACGTTTTTCTCAACACTGTCAAAGCGTGTCTTAAGGGCTGTAGCCTTATTAGCCTGCTTTTTGAAAAATCCGAAAAGTCCCTTTTCATCTTCAACATCAAATCCCTTGAGCTCTGTCACAAGATCTGTGATCATGCCGCCGACTTCGCCCATATCCTTGGTACGAACCGAAGTAAGGGTCTTTTCCGAAAAATCAGCCAGCTTCTTCTGAGCACCGACACCGTAGTTAAGGATAGCTGCTGAATCTGTTACATCGATCTGCTTGGAGAACTCGTCCACCTGCTTAAGCTCCTCCGGGGAAAGAATGCTTGTATCGATCTCCGGTGTCTTACCGCTGTCAAGGATCTTCTGTGCCTCCTGGCTGATGGCATTTGCCGCAGCTGTCCCTGAAGGTGCTGACGGAAGATCAGCTGCTTCCGGCGTACCAAAAGTAAGGGTAGGCGGTGTGACTGTAAGAGTTTCTAAATCCTTAAGTTCGTCTGACATTTGAGTTCCTCCTTAATTAGATGTTGTTGTAAATGTATCGGAAACGGTAAGTCCGTCCTGCTTCATCATGGTATTCATAACGGAGATATCCGAAGAGATATCCATAGCCATGTCCGAAAACATACTATCCAAAAGTTTTTCAAATCCGTCGTTGATCTGGTCAAGTGCTTTCGAAATCTCCGACTTGGTCCGATTAACATTTTCAAGACTGTCAGGTTGTCTGTCCAACTCAACGTAAGCTGTCAAAAGCTTATCCGTTGTAGGAAGATAATAATCCATAAATTTGCGAAGATCTCCGGCGCTCTGAGGCTGCTTTTTCACCTTATCGAAGATCCTGTTCATGATCTCCTCAAGACGATAGAGCTTATCTGACATCTCATCCGTATCCGGGATCTGGTCATTAACCTGCCTTACCCTGGCTACGTACTGCCTGCCTCGATCAATAACATCTATAGATGCAGCGCTTGGAGCCTGGGGTCCGCCTCCGAACCTGGCCTCACTAGCCTCTCTGGCTATCCTGGCATCCTCTGCCTGCTTGTACTGACCATAGGCATTGTCTGTCAGCATAAGGGTAGTCTCCTGAGCGTCCATTCTGGCCCCGGGAAGAAGTCCCTGCTTTTTCATCTCCGTAAGATCCGACATAACAAGAGCCGGTGATCTGTTGGCCTTAGCTGCCAGCTTTTCGATCTCGATAAACTCAGCCGGACCCACAAGACGACCGTATTCGTAATATCTTCGGATAAGCTCTCTTGTGCGCTTGCCGCTCCTAATGATAAAGGCTGCTCCGGCAGTCAAAAGGCCGAAAACCCCTGTCGTGATAAGCCCCGGAAGAGCCAGTACTCCGGCAGTCATAGTCGCCGCCAATGTAACGCCTCCGGCTATCACCGTACCAAATCCTGCAAAGGTCGTAGCCACGATGCCGCCTGCAATCTGTCCAACACCGGTACTTTTTGTTACCGGTGCCTGCAGAAAATAAGACTTGTTGATTGGGCCGGTAGTAATAGGCCTGCTCGTCGTAGTCGTCTGATTTTGAAACGAAACGACTTTATTGCCCTTGTTTATTGTTGTGGTGTTGGCAGTATTCTGAACACTTTTTATTCCATTGGACACCTGCTTGGTGATGTCCATGGTCGCATTGGCAATGGAGTCCGAGATCTGTTCTCCCAGTTTGCTGTAATTGCCGGAAGAAACTGCGTCGTTGACCGCATCCAGGATCTCATTGCCGGCTTCTATTATGCCATTTGAATCAAATGCCATGGATCAAGTTTACCTTTCCTGAATAATAATTGTTTTTTGGATAAATCCATCAACGCATACTATATCAAAATAACACTTACTTCGCAACGAAATTGAAGCCAAATGTTTTTGCATAAGCCTCGGCAGCGGAGCCCTCCTTACCGTAAATGGTAAAATTAGGTATCCTCACGCAATCGCCGTAGCAATACTTTGTTATGATATCAGTTGATTCACTATTCCAGTTATTGTATTCAATAACGCTGTTTTCCTTTTTCTCCTTTGCCTTTGCTTCCTCATATCTGGTCCAGTAATCATCATAGTTCTCAAAATCATACCACTGAACTTTATACTCGTACTTTTTGTATCCTAAGGCCAGATTACCGATCTCCGTAACGGAAGCAGGGATCGTAACGGATGTAAGCCCTGTATCAAAGAAAGCACCCTCTCCGATAGTTTTTACGCCATCAGGGATCGTAACGGAACCCAAGGTCGTCTCACCCTCAAAGGCAAACTCACATATCTTTTTTGTGCCTGACTTAACGGCAACACTGCTGACACCTGTCTTTGCCATAAGCAGATTGTCACCGACATATACGGGATCCTTCTGCTCATCAGCCCATGATGTATTGGTGAAAATACCACCCGAAATGCTTCCAACCTTTGTCGGAAGCTTGATCTCGGTCAGCGAATAGCAATTATTAAATGCTCCATACTGAATGGATGTAACACTCTTGGGGAAGGTCACCGAGGTGACTGATGCTCCTAAGTAAGCCTCATCCTTTATGGTAAGTGATTTGTTGGTGAACTTGAGCGTACTGATACCCGCACCATCAAAGGCATCCTTTCCTACGGTTTTAACATTATCAAAGCTTACATTGGTAAGAGAATAATCCCAGGCAAAGGCATAGTCACCCAGAGTCTTAACGTTCTTACCACCATTTACGGTGTTGAGCTGTGAACAGCTGGCAAAAGCATATGTACCTATAGATGTAACAGACTCAGGTATATTAATGCTGTAAAGCATGGGATCCCAATAGAATGTCTGCTTGGGTATGGATTTCAGACCGGGACTGAGGGTTGCCATCTCAAGCTGATTGCATTCTGAAAAAAGATAGGTCCCGATCTTATTAACCGAATCAGGCATGACAAATGACTTGATCCCCGATCTTCCGAAAGCCCAGGTTCCGATGGACTTAAGTTTGGAATCGGAAGCCACAGTGACCTTGGTCAGTTTGTCAGCGCCTCCAAATGCGCCGTACTCAATTGCCGTTACGGTCTTAGGTACGGAAACAGACTTGATCTTGGTGTTTCCGAGGAAGGCATTCTTACCGATCTTGGTAACTGTATACTTTCCGATCTTTTTAGGTATCTTAACCTTGGTCGATGTACCCTTATATCCTGTGATAGTTGCGTTCTTTCCGCTCACCTTGTATGTAAGTCCGCTATCAGTCTTCTTGGCTGCAAGTACGGTTCCGGACATGATAGATGTCCCCAACAGTGCTGCCACCAGCGCAGCTGAAATGATCCTCTTTCTGTTTTTCATCCCCCTATTCTCCTTCCCTCAAAAAGGCGATCTTCCAAACCGATTACATGATGATCATGAAGCCATGTTATGGATGATCTTAATGTCGTCTTCATAACCTTGTATATTCTATCATAGATGTATATAAAAGAAAATCCCGGCATCTGCTTTATCAGCCGAGCCGGGATACATTTTGTCGTTTTATCGTTTGGATCCGGACAAAAGACGCATAGAGTTTAGTATCGCCAGAACCGCCACACCTACATCTGCAAATACTGCGGCCCACATTCCTGCGATACCCAGCGCTCCGAGAAAAAGTACGATAAGCTTAACTCCTATGGCAAATACCACATTGGCTTTTACTATTCCCAAAGTCTTTCTGGCTATCCTGATAACTGATGCGATCTTTCTGATATCATCATCCATAAGTACGATATCAGCAGCCTCTATAGCAGCATCACTGCCCATGGAACCCATGGCGAAACCTACATCAGCCCTCATAAGGACCGGAGCGTCATTGATACCATCTCCTACGAAACCAACCATTCCGCCATTTTCGGAAAGGATACTCTCAACCTTTTCCACCTTGTCTGCCGGAAGAAGCTCGCTGAAGATCCTGTCAATGCCTAACTGCCCGCCTACATCCTCCGCAGCCTGACGCCTGTCGCCGGTAAGCATGACAGTCTGTCTGATGCCTGCTGCCCTCATGGATGAAATGGCCTCTTTTGCACCGTCCTTGATAGTATCGGAGATCACGATATATCCGGCATATGCATCATCGATCCCCACATATACAACAGTCCCGCCGCTCTTTGCCGGCTCGGCAGCAATACCATTGGCTTCCAACAGCTTGGTACTGCCCACATGTACTCTATGTCCCTCAAAGGTTCCGGAAATACCACGACCCGCCGTCTCTGTAATATCCGATATCGTACTACTATCAATAGGCTTTCCATATGCCTCAACAACGGAAACTGCTATAGGATGGGTAGACATGCTCTCAAGATGAGCCGCTATCCTCAGGATATCTTCTGCGTAGTTATCAAGTCCATGAACCTCTGAAACCTTGAACTCTCCCTTGGTCAGAGTACCCGTCTTATCGAAAACTATCCTGTCCATCTCGGCAACAGCCTCAAGATAGTTGCTTCCCTTTACAAGAACTCCGATACGTGAGGCTGCTCCGATACCTCCGAAGAATCCAAGAGGAACAGAGATAACAAGCGCGCAGGGGCAGGAAACAATAAGGAAAACGCAGGCTCTGTGGATCCAGCTGATCCAATCGGCGCTTCCGGCAGTAAGTGTAAGGATGATCGGAGGTATGAGTGCAAGGAGCACCGCACCAATAGTTACTACCGGAGTATAGTACTTTGCAAATCTGGTGATAAAGTTTTCCAGTCTCGCCTTTTTCGTGCTGGCATTTTCAACAAGCTCAAGGATCCTGGAAACGGTAGAATCCTCGTAAGGCTTTGTGACACGGATGCGAAGGATGCTTTCATTGTTGATGCATCCACTGATGATCTCATCTCCCACGGTAATCCGCCTGGGAACACTCTCACCCGTAAGTGCTGCCGTATCCAAAAAGGACTCTCCCTCAACGACAACTCCGTCCAAGGGTACCTTTTCACCGGGCTTGATGATAAGGATATCGCCCACCTGGGCATCATCCGGATCGATAGTTTCCGTAGTTCCGTCATCCATAAGTCTGTTAGCGTACTCAGGAGCGATGCTCATCATCTCCGTAATAGATGCTCTGGAACGACCAACAGCGTAATCCTGGAAAAGCTCACCGGTCTGGTAAAAGAGCATTACTGCAAGAGCCTCTGAAAACTCACCTGTGGCAAAAGCCGCTATGGTAGCGATCATCATAAGAAAATTCTCATCAAAGATCTGACCGTTACGGATGTTTTTTGCAGCTTTTTTCAG
>JAEELH010000188.1 GCA_016288825.1 Lachnospiraceae bacterium
ATCTGGAAAAGGGACCGGAGGCCGACGGCTATACGGATGTTGTAAAAACACTTTCGGACATTCAGGAAAATGTGCCGGAGGTTGAATATATCTACGCATACAAGTTTGATGAAGAAGGATGTCATACGGTTTTCGATCTGGATCTTCTTGATAATGAAAACATGGGAGCCGGCTATGTGGAGTCCTATGATGGATCCTTTGATAATCTGAAATCGGACCTTATTGCCGGCAAGTCCATAGAGCCTATTATTACCAATGACAAGTTTGGATATCTTCTTACGGCGTACATTCCTGTTTATAATGATGCCGGTGAGTGTGTTTGCTACGGTTGCGCCGATATCCAGATGAAGGAACTTCGTGCTGAGGAGTACAGATTCTTTGCCAGACTTTTGGCGTTGTTCCTTGGTTTCTTTACCATGATACTTGCCTGCGGTCTTTGGCTGGCTAAGTACAATATCGTACTTCCGGTCAATACCATGGCAGACGCTGTGCTTGACTTTGCTCAGGACAGCGAGGAACGAAGGCGCGCAAGTATGAAGCGTATACACGAGCTTTCTATTTCTACCGGAGACGAGGTGGAAAACCTTTACCATGCCTTTGAAAAGATGGGAGAGGAAAGTATCCGCTATGTAGATGATATTTCCGGTAAGGCAGAGCAGATCCGCAAGATGCAGAACGGCCTGATCCTTGTTCTTGCGGATATGGTGGAGTCTCGTGATCTTTGCACAGGGCAGCACATCCGTAAGACGGCGGCCTACACCAGAGTCATCATGGATCAGATGCGCAGAGAAGGTATGTATCCCGACATACTTACGGACGAGTTTATGGATGATGTCGTAAACTCTGCGCCGCTTCATGATATAGGCAAGATCAAGGTTCCTGATGCAGTCCTCAACAAGCCCGGCAGGCTTACGGATGAGGAATTTGATATCATGAAGACTCATACCACAGAGGGTGGTGAGATCCTTACCCGGGCCATCGAGATGGTTCCCGGATCGGACTATCTTAATGAGGCAAGACGTCTTGCGTCCTGTCATCATGAGAGGTGGGATGGCAAGGGTTATCCGGCAGGGATCGCAGGCGATGAGATCCCTCTGTCCGCGAGGATCATGGCAGTGGCGGATGTTTTTGACGCCCTTGTTTCCAAGCGAAGCTACAAGGAGGGCTTCCCTCTTGAGAAGGCCTTTAAGATAATTGAAGAAGGCGCCGGGACCCAGTTTGACCCGGATGTTGCCAAGGCATTTTTGGATGCCAGAGAAGAGGCGGCAGAGATCGCTGAGAATTTTAATGCGAGAGCATTTGAGGAGGAGATGTACGGATTATGAGTGCAAAAGAAGAAACAGAAGAGGTGATGAAAAAGATCCACATTATGCTGGCGGATGCACCGGCAGCCATTGGTGCCAAGGGCCGTATAATTGTGGAAAAGGAAGAACTGCAGGCTCTGCTCAAGGACCTGACGGTATGCATCCAGGATATGATGGATGAACATGAGATATCCGATATCGGACGAGAAAGAGCCGATAGGGAGCAGAAGAAGCGTCAGGCTGCCGCAGCCAAAGATGCCAAGGGAGATATCGAAGATATCTACGCAGCTTCCATGATCTACACCGAGCAGTCCCTGGAGAGAGTTATGGATGTTATCGATGAGTCCGAAAAGAGACTTGATGATCTTTATAAAAAGTGGAAGGAAGCTCTCGATAAAGAAAAAGACACCATCAAAAAGGATAGGACAGAGGTAGAGTCTTCCCTCAATACGCTCAAGGATACTGATAAGTATCTCAAACTTATTGAAGCAGAAAATGCCCGCCGCAAGAAAAACAGCGATGATAAAGTGGTGGAGAGAAATCCCTACGCCGACATCAAGCCGGAGATCAAGATCAATCCCGCTTATTTTGAGGCAATGGGTAAGGATGTACCGATTTAGAGAATGATCATTGTAGTGTATGACTATCACAGAATAACGAGGAGTAGATTTCATGAAGCTTTATAACAACGGCGTATACGTACTTAACGGAAAAGACATTTTTGAGGATCCCCAGGCAGCATCCGCAGCCTGCGGCAAGTCTGTATCTCAGAGCGAAGCTACTACAGGCACCATTGCCTACGGCATCCTCAAGTCTCACAACACCTCCTCTGACATGGAGGCGCTGGAGATCAAGTTCGACAAACTCATCAGCCACGACATCACATACGTCGGCATTATCCAGACAGCTCGTGCGTCAGGCCTTGAAAAGTTCCCCATCCCCTACGTTCTTACCAACTGCCACAACAGTCTTTGTGCGGTAGGCGGAACCATCAATGAGGATGATCACCTTTTCGGACTTTCATGTGCAAAAAGATATGGCGGCATTTACGTGCCCCCTCATCAGGCAGTTATCCATCAGTTTGCAAGAGAGATGCTGGCTACAGGCGGCGGCATGATCCTTGGCTCCGATTCCCACACCCGCTACGGTGCACTGGGTACTATGGCAGTAGGAGAGGGTGGACCTGAGCTTGTAAAGCAGCTTCTTTCCAGAACCTACGACATCAAGCGTCCCGAGGTTGTGGGCATTTATCTGACAGGAGCACCCCGTAAGGGTGTTGGTCCTCAGGATGTTGCCCTTGCCATCATCGGCGAGGTTTTTGAAAAGGGCTATGTTAAAAATAAGGTAATGGAGTTCTTCGGACCCGGACTGGCAAGTCTGTCTGTGGACTTCCGTATCGGCGTTGACGTTATGACAACAGAGACCACCTGCCTTTCATCAATTTGGGAGACGGATTCTGCTGTCAAAGACTTTTACGATATGCATGGTCGTACTTCGGACTTCAAGGAACTTCATCCTGCGGATGTGGCATACTATGATGGTCTTATTGAGATCGATCTTTCTGAGATCGAGCCCATGATCGCAATGCCTTTCCATCCCAGCAATACATACACTATCCGCGAGCTCAAGGCTAACCTTGACGATATCCTTGCAGATGTTGAAAAGCGTGCAGCAGTAAGTCTGGGTTCGGACGTAAATTATAGTCTCAGAGACAAGGTTCGCGATGGCAAGCTTTACGTTGAGCAGGGTATCATTGCGGGCTGTGCCGGTGGTGGATATGAGAATATTACTGATGCGGCTGACATCCTCAGGGGATCTTCCATCGGAGCGGATGAGTTCACACTCAGCATCTATCCTGCCAGCACACCGATCTACATGCAGCTTATGAAAAATGGCTGTGCTGCAGATCTTCTTGCTACAGGAGCCATCCTTAAGACAGCATTCTGCGGACCCTGCTTTGGTGCCGGAGATACACCCAACAATGGTGGACTCTCCATCAGACATTCAACCAGGAACTTCCCCAATCGCGAGGGTTCCAAGCTTCAGAACGGCCAGATTGCTTCCGTTGCACTTATGGATGCCAGATCCATTGCCGCAACAGCAGCCAACGGAGGATTCCTTACAGGCGCAGACGAGCTGGATGTTACATTTAACAAGCCTGCTTATTACTTCGATAAGAGTATATATGAAAAGAGAGTCTTTGATTCTCACGGTGAGGCTGATCCTTCGGTTGAGCTTAAGTTCGGTCCTAACATCAAGGACTGGCCCGCTATGTCACCCCTGCCCACCAACCTCATCCTCAAGGTCGTTTCGGAGATCCATGATCCCGTAACCACCACCGATGAGCTGATCCCTTCGGGTGAGACCTCATCTTACAGATCCAATCCTCTGGCACTTGCAGAGTTTGCTCTTTCCCGCAAGGATCCCGAGTACGTAGGTCGCGCCAAGGAGATCCAGAAGGCTCAGAAGGCTGTTGAAGCAGACTCTTGTCCGGGGGATGTGGTTCCTGAGGTTCATGACGTTATGAAGAATATCAAAGCGGACTTCCCGGATGTGAGCAGGGCTAATATCGGCATTGGAAGCACTATTTTTGCAGTCAAGCCCGGAGACGGTTCCGCCAGAGAGCAGGCCGCTTCCTGCCAGAAGGTTCTGGGCGGATGGGCCAACGTTGCCAATGAGTACGCTACCAAGCGTTATCGCTCCAACCTCATCAACTGGGGTATGCTGCCCTTCCTTTTTGATGGCGACAAGCTGCCCTTCGGATTGGGTGATTTCATTTTCATCCCCGACATCCGCACCGCGGTTTCCGACAAGAGAGATGTCATCACTGCATACAAGGTGGGAGAGAAAAATGAAGCCTTCGAGCTTCGTCTGGGCGACCTCACCGACAACGAGCGCCAGATCATCCTGGACGGCTGCCTGATCAATTACTATAGAGAGAATAACTGATACGAAGAATGTGTTCCACCTGTACCGACTATGCTCGGTGCAGGTGGTTTTTATATATAGCATCTCAGCGCTTCCAGTCCCAGCAGCAAAGCTTTTTCGTGTGAACCGGTTCCGAAATCCCTGGCATCATACTCATGTACATTTGCCAGAGAATCCGCGGTAAAAAGGAACTGCCCGAACTTGGCACCCCGTTTTCTGCATACAGCGGCCATTGCGGCACATTCCATTTCAACAACGGAGCAGCCTTCTTCAAGGCGATACTTGACCATATCCTTTGTTTCTCTGAAAAATCCGTCGGTAGTCCAGGTAGTGCAGGTTACAAAAGGCAGTCCGTGGGAATTGAAACACTTTTCGATGGCAGCTGTGGGTTCCTCATCAAGATCAATGTATCTTGCAGCCGGAAGATAGTGATAGGATGTTCCTTCGTCTCTTAAGGCTCTGACCGGAACTATAAAAGCATTCTCGGGCATCTGGGCAAGAACGCCGCATGATCCGACAGCGATCACTTTCTCGCAGCCGCAGGACACCAGAGAGTCAAGAAGCGAAGCGGCTAAAGGGGCTCCTACCGTCGGTTGCACCAGGCAGATATCTTCTTCTGCCTCGTGTAAAACATATATCTTCACATCATGAGAAAATGTAATATAAATCTGAACAACCTCGGCATTCTTTTCCTCGGCATACTTCTGAACCACATCTCCAAGAAAAGCGACCAGACACTTTTTTGGAAGGACCAGATCCTCCCAATCATGATCCGGAGCTATAACCTCCGCAGAGCTGTCATCATATTCAAGTATGGGTATTTCGTTTTTTGTGATCATTTCGCACCTCCGGATTTTATGATAGCAGGTCGATGGTTTGAAGTAAACAAAGCTTTTTAGGATTCTAAGGTTCATTTAAGTAAAGGGTTGTATTATCTCCTTGTATCAAAAACATACTTCGAAGGGAGGCAATATGAACTTTAAAAAGCTAATGGCGGCGGCATTGTGCTCGGCACTTGTTATCGGATCGGCACCGGCCACGGCTTACACGACAGTAACGATCGAAACGGAGGCTGCAACTAAGGGATATACCATTTCCCTTTCAGCCGGCAGTTATACCGGAACACAGACAGTGAAGATCACGGCCAAGAAAGGCTATAAGGTATACTACACTACCGGTTCCGATCTATCCGTTAAAAAAGTGATAAAGTCAGGAAAGTCCAAAACACTTACACTTTCCAAGACAACCACACTTAAGGTATATGCTGTCAAGACCTCGACAACGGTCACTGCAAAAAAACTAAGATCTACAGCGGTAAAAAAGAAGATCAAGTCCTATAAGTACAAGATCAATTCCGCAGTGACTACGGATTCGGACTCGGTGATCACCCTCAACGGTACATCCGTGGATGTGGGATCATCCATTACAGATTCGGTTTCAACCGATAGCGCAGGATCGGCATCAGTTGTTACTATTAAAAAGGCGGGCAGCTATACCATAACAGGCAGCGCTAAAAATACCCAGATCGCAGTTGCCAAGGATATCTCCGGTGAAGTGACCCTGATCCTTTCAGATCTTACGATTGATAACAGCGGATTGGGAACTTCTGCGGATGAGGAGAATCCGGTGATAGAGATCAAAAAGGGAACGACCGCAGTTAACCTTGTATTCAGCGGTACATGTAAGCTCACCGGTAACGGAAGCGTGACTTCCGAGGCACCGAATATCATAGCTGCCAAGGACTCTTCTGCAAAGCTAACTATTTCCGCAGCAGATTCTAGTTCCAAGCTTACGATCATTGATCCTCTTGCGGCGGAATCAGAGGACGGAGCAGCCGGTATCAAATCCAAGGGAGATCTGACGATCTCATCCGGAACATACAGCATCACGACAGCCGGGGACGGCATCAATGCAAGTGACGGAACGGTTTCTATAACCGGAGGAACCTTTTCGATCACTTCATATTCGGATGGAATCCAGGGTGAAGTTGTGAATATTTCCGGAAGTCCGAAAATAGATATAACAACAAAATACAAGTATTCCTCAACCAACTTCTATGACTCTTCAAGAGGTGAGGGTAACTATAATACTTTGACGGAAAATGAGCAGACCAGCACTAAGACAGAGGTGTTTTATGTAGATACAGGCAGCCATAAGGGTATAAAAGGCGGTACCAAAGAGGAGACTATTAATTATAAGGACGGAACCGCATCGGCAAGCACGACTGCATCAGGCGGTATCAATATCAGTGGCGGCACCATCACAATAGATACCACCGCTACGGGAACAAAGTCTGAAAACTCCATAATCGGTGATCCCGAAGATGGTATCCATTCCAATAATACTTTGTCCATTTCAGGCGGAAATATCACTGTAAGTTCGGCTGATGACGGTATTACAGCGGCAAATGACCTGACTATATCCGGTTCCTCGACGAAGGTTAATATCAAAACAAGTTATGAGGGCCTGGAGGCCGGTGTTGTAACGATTGGCAGTACTAAATCAGACAAGCCGACAGTAAACATTATTGCGTCGGATGATGGCATCAATGCATCAGCCAAGACAGTAACTACGACTTATGATACAGTCGATGAAAAGAGTGGGACCGAGGTCAAAGTGACAAAGACCGGCAACAAATTCATTCTCAACGGAGGTACTGTCACCATAGATGCATCGGCAGATGGTGTGGATTGTAACGGTTCATTCATAGCCAACGGAGGAAGTATAACAGTATACGGTGCAGCCAACGGCGGAAATGCTCCTATTGACTATGATGACAGTTTTGAAAACAACGGCGCTGAGATCCTGGCTCTCGGAATGGTTGGAATGACCCAGGCACTTACAAGTGGTTCTCAGGCCTATGTAGAATTTGGGACAACCAGCCGTTCAGGATCAATGTTTGGAGGTACGAATCCGCCTGATGGAACAACGGGTGGAAACGGCGGTATGACTCCTCCGGACGGAACAACAGGCGGTAATGGTGGTATGACCTCTCCCGATGGTACAACAGGTGGAAACAGTGGAATGACGCCTCCCGGCGGTGGAAACGGAAACTTTACACCTCCCACGGGCACCGGAGACGGACAGTTACCGGGAGGCCCCGGCGGTAGCACATCTACGCTTTCAACCATAGCGGCAGGAACTCAGATTTCAGTACTCGATGCTTCCGGCAATACGCTGGCATCAGTAACTACCAAGCGTTCGGTAGATTATGTATTCTACTCGGCACCGGGACTTTCATCCGGACAGACATATACTCTTTCCGCGTCCGGAACAACAACTACAGCGCAGGCTTCAAGCGTTCAATAACAAGCATAAATTGTAGACGGCACTTTCCTTGAAAGTGCCGTCTACTTATGGTATCATCTAACAGATAATGTTTTGTTGTTTCTATAGTCCATTTTCAGACATCTGATGAGATTTATCATTGGATGGTGGCACTGTAGTAAGGAGACTCGTGGTGGAAAAGGCGGAGTACAAAGAAAAGCTGGATAGAGCCCAGGGACTGTTGAGAGCAGGCTCTCGTCAGGAGGCTCTTGATATTTTAGACAGCATCAATTGGAAAAAAGTTCGTAATGTGAATATGCTTCTCCGTGCCGGCGATATCTACGAGGAGGCCGGAGAACCCCATGATGCACGAGAGCTTTTGGAAAGCGCTCATGATCGTTCGCCTATCGGCAGGATGATCATATACAGACTGGCACTTTTATCCCTTAAGCTGGACGAGATCGCAGAGGCAGAGGAGTATTATGATGAGTTTGTTGAGATCGCTCCTCATGACAGCCTTAAGTACGTGATCAAATATCAGATCCAGCAGAAAAAGGGAGCAGATACATATACCCTTATTTCGACTCTTGAGGATCTCAAGGCCCATGATTTCATGGAGGAGTGGGCGTTTGAGTTGGCTTGTCTCTACAGACAGACCGCCCAGGTAGACAAGTGTATTGATCTTTGTGATGAGATCATCCTGTGGTTCGGTGACGGTCCCTATGTTGAAAAGGCTCTGGAGATGAAGATGCTTTATCATCCTCTTGATCCCGAGCAGGAGGACAAGTACCGTTCATTCCAGAGACGCAAGGACAATCTTACAGAGATCAGACCCGAGGATGCCAGCAGCGGTGACGAGATCCTTTCACATGCGATCACTATTCCCGAGATAGAGCTTCCGCCGGAGAGATTCAATACTCAGAACCTTCAGGCGGAGATCAAAAAGAATATAGAAGAGATCATGCAGGCTACAGAGGCAGATGAGATCACCGAGAACATGGAACTCATCAAGGGCCTCGTAGGGGAGATACCTTATCTTACGGCCACAGGTCACGGGCATCCCCCGGTTGATCTTCCTGCCGAGGATAAAAAGGAGCAGGATAAGCTGGACGACAAGCTCCGCGATGTCTTCAAGGAGTACCTTGAGGAGGAGTATGACGGTCAGTACAGCATGAACCTTCCGGGCTATGAGGAGATGGAGGAGCAGGTAGCAGGCCAGCTCACCATATCCGATGTCATGAAGGATTGGGAAAAGACACGCAGGGCTGCGGAGGCAGCACTTCAGGATGCTGAGCAGCGTAAGCTTGAGCTCGCTAAAAAGAAGGCCCTTGAGGAGGCCCATCAGATCATGGACCGCCTCGTAGACGCATCTCCCAGACTTGATGCAGGTGTGGCACCCGAGACTCTTCTTAAAGAGCAGTACCTGAGCAATATGCTTCAGGATGTCAACAACTCCCTTCAGGAGCAGATCGACCTTATGTCCAGTGAGGAATCCCAACCTGAGGTCGAAGACATTGTAGAAGAAAAAGAGCCGATCATCGATTCAGACTTGGCAGAGGATGAGCAGAGTACGGATTCGGACATGACGGATGATGACGTTGTGGCTGAGGAAGAAGACCTAATAGAGGAAACAGAACCGGATTCTGAATCGGATACAACTGATGAGGAGGATGCAAGTCCGGAATCAGACACAAACGAAGACGAGGAGCCTATCGCCGAGACAGACGAAGGTGAGGAGTCTA
>JAEELH010000189.1 GCA_016288825.1 Lachnospiraceae bacterium
ATCATATCCAACTCACCTCCCAAAATCTTTACTTATTTTAACATATTCTGGCAAAAAGGTAAAGATTTTGAAGATTTTCATGTAAAAGAGTAAAGAATAAGACAGGGCCAACGCCCTGCCTTATTTTGTGCAAACTACCTTTTTATGATACTTTTAGTTTTTTCAGTTCCTCCGGATTAACCTTGCGCTTGGGCCCGTCAGGAAGATCCTTCCAACCGTATATCTTGTTGATCCTAAGCAAGAGAACTAAATCTCCGTTCCTTTCGACCTGCACCAGAAATGCCATGACGGAGCGACAGGCATCTGTCCGCCGGTAATAAGAGCCTTAATGACTTTCCTATGTATTCCTACACAGCATCCCATAAGGAAAGTAACCGCACCCCATTTAAGTAATGTGATAAACCTAAAACCCTTTCTAACTGTTGTTTCCATAATTATAACCCTCCTGTATTTGGAATCTATGAAGTTGATTATATCGGGGCCAAATATGATTAGCAAGAGATTTTTAGCAGCGAAAACACTCCGTTATTCCTCCGGAATATCTCCGTAAGCGGCAACAGCCTCATCCACTGTCATATCCCCATTTCCAACAGCATAGATAGCCGCCCTGAATTGTCTGACTGCCGGATCCAAAAGCCCGGTTTCTTTGTCACTGAAACATCTGTCCGCCGATATATCCGAAAGTGCCGAATAAAGCTCATCTGTCGAGAAATCATCTACAGGGGTGATAAGACGCTTTAATCCCGCCATGTTACTGAGCTCTTTTTTACTGATCAAAAACCTCATGAACTCATTGGCCATGTCGATATTTTGGCTGTGGTTATTAACGGAGAAACAAATACTGATGGAATTGATAAAATAACCGCCATCATCACCTGCAGGTGCTGTAAAGAACCTGTACTTAAAAGGATTTGCTGTAAAGGCATCCGACTTGCTCTCTCTTTTAGCTGTTCCGGAAACCACATCACCCGTTGCCAGCATCATGGGAACATCGCCCTCAAAAAACCTCATGATCACCGCTTCGTATTCATCTGTTATCTCCTCCTGACATTTTGCCAAATCGATGCAGTCGGAGTTTACAAATTCATAAAGTCTCTCAAGTGAAGGACGCATCAACTCTCCTGATGAGGATTCGAAATTATTGAGAGCATCAACCTTATCGCTGTTTTTTATGACATTATAAGCAAACATTGGATAGACAAAACAATTAAACAGACCCGATCCGTTGAACCTGTCTGTTCCCATCACAGGAGATTCATATCCTGCGCTTTTAAGCTTGGCGCAAACATCCATAAGCTCCTTAAAGTTAGTCGGAACCTTTAAGCCTTCTTTTTCGAAGATATCCATGTTAACAAGCATTCCGTAAGAGGTGGTGAAGATCGGAAGCATAACAACATCACCCGAATCCGTAGTCCTTATCAGAGAATCTCTGATGCATGAATAATCGAGCTCAACGGAAGGATCGGATAAAACCTCACAAGCCTCAAACATATCATCGTACATTTCATTACCGATCATTGAACTGCTAGTCGTAAAGATATCCGGTGGCTCACTGCCCACAAGGGCGCTTGATATAACGTTATTGTAATCATCCATTGTTACATACTGAAGAGTTGCGTTGGGATAGTATTCGTAAAAACGCTCAAACTCCGCTTCAAGAGACTCGAAGTTACCGTAACTACCCGCAACGGTCAAGGAAAACTCCGTCTCCTTGTCATACTTTGGAGCAAAAGGAACTTCCGCCTCCTTTGTGTTGCCACAGCCCGGTAAAAGAAGCATAGCAACCATGCTCACAGAAATCATCGTCCTCATGATCTTTTTCATAAGCAATACCTCCACTTCAAGATGATCATCCTATTCTTCCAGGTCGTTTAGCGGTTCAAGATTCCGCGCTAACTGCCTGTATTCAGAAATAAGTTCACCAAGTTCTTTATCAAGAGTATCTGAATCGCCGTTATTTCCGGCCATTTCAAGCCTTGCAGCAAATTCTCCCAACTCCAGTGCCCCTATCGCCCGCGATGCGCTCTTAAGCGCATGAACTTTTACGGTTGTATTTTTAATGTCTCCGACCGCCCAGTATTTCTCAATCTCATCCGCCTTCTTTTCCGCACTGTTCGAGTACATCTGAAGGGTCATGATATAATCCTCGCCGTCGCCGCAATAATCAAGGCCCTCGTCTATATCAAGCTCCTTAAGATCATACAAAAAGTCCGGAAGCACGCAATCATCGGTATCTTCATTATCGGATACGATAGACACCTTATCCTCGGGAAGATACTGTAGTAGCATCATCTCCAGCCGTTCGGCGTCGATGGGTTTGGTAAGATAGTCATCAAATCCCACATTTGTGTACATCTCTCGCATACCCGATATGGCATTGGCTGTAAGACAGATCACAGGCGTCTGTGTATTCGGAGTATCCGTTATGCCCTTCATCTCTTGAAGGGTTTCTATACCATCCTTGTCCGGCATCATGTGGTCAAGGAAGATAACATCATATTTCTCTTTGATAAAATACGATATACCTTCATCACCGCTTTCTGCAGTATCGATCTTAAGCCCTGTCCGCTTCAGAAGGTTTACAAATACTGTAAGATTAACGGCAGTATCATCAACCACGAGCACTCTGCAATCGGGTGCCATGAATTTCTCATGGTAATTTGTCCTCTCGCTGGTTGCCCGCCTGAAAGCCTCCTCGAAATCTCCGATAGGATCCCATTTAACGACTTTCTGCTCGAGTTCAAAGGAAAAGACCGAACCCTTGCCATATTCACTCTCAACCTCTAGATGACTGCCCATCATGTCAAGAAAGCGGTGGACGATAGTCATGCCAAGACCGGTACCTTCGATATTTCGGTTCCTTTTTTCCTCAATACGTTCAAAAGCAACGAACAGCCGGTCAAGGTCCTCCTGTTTTATGCCCATTCCGGTGTCCGCAACGCTGACCTTAAGTATTATAGAATCCGCTTTATCCACCGGCTTATGAGCCTGTATGGAAAAGATTATTCCTCCCTGCTTGGTGTATTTTACGGCATTGGAGAGAATATTGATTATGATCTGTTTGATCCTTATCTCATCTCCGTTAAGTATCACAGGGATATCTTTATCTATATTAAGGTTAAAAGAAAGGCCTTTATCTTCTGCCTTCTTTTGCACCATATTTACAAGATCATTAAGAAGGGAGGCAAAACTGTAATCCACGTTTATTATTTCCATTTTGCCCGCTTCGATCTTAGAGAAATCCAGAATGTCGTTGATAATGCCAAGGAGCGTATTTCCCGCGGTTTTTATACTCTCCGAATACACCCTGATATTCTCATCCTGAGAATCCCTAAGTACCATCTCATTTAAGCCCAGTATGGCATTCATAGGTGTGCGGATGTCATGGGACATGGTTGATAGGAAATTGGATTTGGCCTCATTGGCCTGATTTGCCTCCTTCGCAGACTCTGCCAACTTGCGGTTGTAAGTCATCATGACGATGGAGTTAAATATCAAAAGCGCCAAAAAACCAAGGGTCGCTATACCAAGGAGAAGCCAATCTATGGATCGGCTGGCCACCAGGTTGTTTGCGGGTATATAGGCAAGCAGAAACCATGTGGTCATAGTCTCAAGAGGCATGTAAGATAATATACAGTCCTCTCCCTTATAGTTCTTGATCGTCATGGTACCGGTTCCACCGGCGATCTCTTCGATCACATGAGCATATTCCTCGGACGTGGCCGCATTATATGATTTGTAATACTCGAAGAAATTGCTGTTCTTAAAGGACTTTCCATGGACAACGTAATTACCTTCCTTGTCCACAAGGCTTATCTCAACATTCTCGTATTCTCCTTTGAGGAAAACCAGCTTTTGTTCGAGACGGCTCAATGGAACAACACGCAGCAGAAGACCCTTTTTCAGTTCATTTCTTTCTTCGTCGAGAATATTTACATTATTTAAAAAAGCAATGGACTGCACGCCGTTCATGGGGTTGGTGTAAGCTCTGGTAAGACTCACAGCATCATTCATATCCCGCTCTGTGTCGATATTACCAAAGATATTGATATTCCTGTAAGAGACTGTATATACCCCGGGTTCAGACACTTTGGCCGCGGTCGAAACACCCTCACGCTCCGGGCTGTCTAAAAAGATCAAGTGCCCCTCGATCTCCGAAGAGATCTTTGCCTTCCTGATAAAAGATACCGCGCCCTCTGCTGTCATCGGCTTACCGTCTTCCGCCGAACGATTGATATAGTTCGCCCATATATCACAAAGATGCTGTTCATCCTCAAGGTAATTGGCGATGATCTGATTTGTTGTCATGGTCATCTTTTCAAAGGCGATGATCTCGTTTTTGTTGCTCTCTTCCGCCTTGATATTTGCATACCAGATGATAAATAACATAATAAAACCCATTATCAAAAGATTTATTGTTATTATCAGTCCTCTTTTCACGCTCTACCCTCCGGTTTCCGGCAAAGAAAATAGCACGACGTCATTATAATTATATCACAAATTCGTTGATTTGAAAAACCCCGGCATCAGCCGGGGTTCCCGTAAAGAACTACGTATCTACGCACTCTTTTCATCTATCTTAAAATCTTCCAGTTCCTGATCAAGTTCTGACCTGATCCCGTTTTGAACAGCATCAAAGTTCTCCATCATCCGGTTCCAGCCATCCTCAGAATAACTGTTTGCGCCGGTTTGGATCTTAGGCTTGTAATCACCGGTCTTTCTGACATCGATCTCCTGGCGTTTCTTCTCCATAACTTGTCCGAAATCAGACAAAAGATCCTGCCGGTTTGGTCTGGCCTGTCCGCTTGTAAAGTGTTTGTCCGTATAAGCGGAGATGCCACTGTTCATCTGTATCATTGCCAAATACCTCCTTGTACCGATATTTCGCTATCTATATCGGCATTTTAAGGCATTTCATTTAGTGCAAATCGTTATAATCCTTTACATAAGCAGTCATGATATTCATGGACTCGCCGGATCCAAATACCTTTTTACATACCTCGATGCCGGTTTCACTTCTCTGTGTGATCAGGATCTTTTGGTCTTTGCCGTATTTCTTTACAGCAGCCGTAAGGGCCATATAGACTAGAGGATTCAAAAGCTCGTAATTGTCCAAATAGATAAAACGCGGAGCCAAAAGAGCACCCACATGGTATATGATAAGCGCTCCCATGATGCTATCATCCTTTTGGATCACCACACTTATATCCTTATCCATATTCCGGTCAAAAACTTCCTGATCCTGCGAACCTGATGGACGACACACACTCTCAAGCCTGTCAATGAGCTCTTTTCTCTTTGCCCTTGGTACTTTCGAGATATACTCCGCCTCTGTCATGCTCTGACCCGGCTTTATCAAAATGCCTTTTGAGATCTCTCCCAGATCGGTATAAATATCCTCACCCACGGTTGTCTTTTCTTCAAAAAGACGCTCTTTGAAATATTTATTGCAACCACCGGTCAAAGGATTTTTCAGATATCGGCTATGGATAGCGGCCTCTACCCTTTCCTTATCCATAGATATGGCCAGATCAAACACTCGTATCAAAAGTTCGTGACCGATCTCTTTATACTGCATGTCCGAAGCTACTGACATCCATTCGATGCAGACCGCATCCTCGGATACCGTCCCTATAACTACTCCCACGACGGATAGATCCTCGCCCTCCTGTAAAAGGGCCCCTATACCATAGCCCCAGGGCAGAGCCAAAAGATCTCCCATAATTGCAGGACCCAAAGCGGATATCAATAATATATCCTTTTTTGTCAAACTCCTGTAATAAAGATTTGAATTATCCATTACCTACCTATCTAAGCTGTGAAATCGCCTTTGGCTTCGACCAGTTCCCTAACCCCGGTCTGAAGCCCCGGATCATTTGAAAGCGCCTTAAGATTACTTTCATCGACCTTTTTCCCTGCCAAAATCCCCTTTAGGAGATTATTGATCATGGTGCTGTGAAGCTCTACGATCTGGTTTTTCTGCATATAATAATTGCTTAAAGCAGAAAGCTCATCCATGGCCTGTGTCCTCTTCGCTTTCACGTCCTGAAGCCTGTTTATGGCGTCATTTTGCATGGAAACGGTCACTAGCGCATCACATGCCAAAAGATCCTTGAAAAAGATCTGCACAAGACTGTCTACTATAACCCGGTTTTGTTCGTATTCGGCGCTATGATCATGCAGCATCTGGTTTACTTTTTCAAACTCCATCAGATAAGCATCGTTGGTAACCCACTTCGCATTCTCATTGATCTGAATATAATTCTGATTTACCCTGGCAAGATCAGTGAATGAGGGAGAAACATCATTATGCTTAAAGATACGATCATATCCGGTCTGGGCATCTTCACTGAGCCATGGCTTTTCCGTCTTCTGCATACCCATGTCCCGCATAAGCTCTTCATCAGCCGTTAACATATTATATACATCATCGGCATGGTTCATCATGGTTTCTGTATGTTCCCGATACTCAGACATGTTTTGGTTTATCTCATTAACTTTGCTCATGCCCACATCCAGAGCATCCTTGAATGATTCTACTTTATATTCATCAGAGAATGCGTGCTGCATATTCAGGCCTCGTTCAAAAGCCACCTTTTCCTCAACGAGCCTGTTTAAACGTTCCTGTACAGCCTTCTTTCTCTTCCTGCCCGATGGCCAGAAACGCCACCCCGGTCTTTTTTCCAGATAGTTGTTGCAAGCGTCTATGGCATCCTGATACTTTTTCAGGACTTCATTTTTAGCCTTTGCATATTTGGGCTTTTGATCCAGGTCAAAATCCCGTGCCAGCATCTGCTCCAGTTCCTCTATGGCATCCTTGACCAGGGTCATCTCCGGAGAATCTCCGCCGGTTTTTCTTTTATTGACCAGGATATGAGACATATTGCGATCCATGGTATTCTGCAGGCGGATCCGTTCTTCCTCATTTATCTCACCGTATTTCCCGGACAGATACTCTCCTATGAGACTCTGATCGCTTTCAGTTTGGCGGACACTCATCATATCCGTGTCTTGTACAGTCACGTTGTGCTTTTCAAAGTTTTCCGCTACGCGCTCTCTTTGAATAAGATCCTGTACGGTTTGTCTTTGTTTTTGGGTCTGTAAATCCGACATATAATACCCCCGGCGAAGGCTTTTACCCTTTATACTTAATCATATAATTATACCGCAAAATCTCCCCGGAATAAATGATTTAACACAAAAAAGGCACCGCTAAGGTGCCTTTTTTGAGTGATATGTAGTCTTTATTTTAAGTTAGCCTCGGAGAATGTCTTTATTCCCTCATCACCGGTCAGTACCTGGTTCTTGCCGTCTGCTCCGGCCAGGACCCAAACGAGGCTGTATCCGCTTACGGGCTCTGCAGTAACAGTTGTACTCTCGCAGACAAAGCAATACTTGATACCTGCCACTACCTGAGTTGCAACCTTGGCTACAGGCTTATATGTTACACCTACAAGGCCTTCCATAGCCTTGTCAAAAACAGCCTTCTCGTCCTTTGTCAGGGAAACATCCTGGCTTGCCTGCCAGCCGCCGTCAAGACCTGTGTTGGTTTTATATACGGGCACCTCGGATTTTGAGTACGATTTCGTACCATCAAGATCAAGAACGCTCCAGTTTCCTTCCAGATCCTCGTAAAACTCAAATATCGCATACATAGGAACAGAATTTACAGAACTGTTTGAGTACTCTCCGAGCACACGGTGGTTAATTCCCGCAACTACCTGGGTAGCAAGACATGCTACGGGGGTAAATGTAACATTGGGATCAAATGCTGTAGCCGCAGCTGTTATCTTTTTAGCTTCATCGGCAGAAATAACCGGTGATTCTGCTGTCTGCCAGCCACCTGAGATCGGGAGTACGTCATCTGCAGCCACCGTAACCTTACACTTTAATGTCACTGATAATACCTTCTTGCTCTTTTTCGATGTCTTATACTTTACAGTAGCCTTTACTACTCCGATTCCCTCGGTATCAGCAGTAACCTTTGCTGAAACAGCGCTTGCCTTCTTAAGGGAGATAGGACCGTTTTTCTTCCACTTAACGGAAGTGATCACTGTTCCGTTCTTCTTAACGGACAGTTTAGTGGTCTTTCCCTGATCGAGGGTAACGGCTGATTTTGACAGTGTGGGCTTTTTAGCCTTCGCGGAAACTCCTGTCACCGGCACCATTGCCAAAACCAGGGCAAGAACCAATGTACCTGCTAATGCTTTTTGTAATAATTTTTTTGAACTCATTCCTATAACCTCCTCTTTTTTATGGAACTATATATCTGTATTATAGCCCAATACCTCTCAATGTCCATAATATTTTCTTTTCTCCACTCTTCCCTGACCGTAGCTCATATGCTAAAATCAGAAGGATCCATAAACTCGGTAAAAAGGAGTAAGATATGCCCAGTCATCACAGCTCGAGCTCGCACTCAAGCCATTCATCCCATCATTCATCACACCATTCGAGCTCCCATAGTTATCATAGTTCCAGCTCGCACTCAAGCAGTTATCACAGTTCCAGCTCGCACTCACGCTCATCACACGTGAGCACACCCGTATATCGTCAGCGGACAAATCAGCCCACGGGCTACAAGGGATCCTCTCCGAAGATCTATCGCTGCAAATCTCATGATTACAGCTATTATCCCGATTCCTGGACTGACGAGAGCACAGGCACCACATACAAAGCCGGCTACTACGATGAGGCCGGAAACTTCTATGAAGATGTGGTAGTAACTTCCGGCGGTGTGATACCCCCAGGGACCAATGTTCTTTGCGAATGCGACTACTGCCGCAGCAAGCTGCTCCGTGAGTGGAAAGAAGGGGAAATGTCCTGCCCTAACTGCGGAGGAACCGTACATGTCGTTTCACATATGGATGACGTGCTCCCGGAAACTTCCTACACATCCGGCAATTACGGCACAAACAACGGGGGAAAGAAAAAACGCAATATCCTGATCATCATCCTCGCCGTCCTTATGGCACCGTGTTTTCTCGGCGGGCTCATCGAAGCCTGCGAAGATGACAGCGATCCCGGCTACCAATACGAGAGCGAAAACTATAAAGAGGACTCTGATGCGGATCAATTCGGAGACAAGATGTTTTTGAAAAAATCCGGAGACGGTTATGAGATCACCACATCCGAAGATTACTCGTCACATGCGGATGATCCGGATTATATGAGACTTGTCCGGGATAATGATGGCAATTATTATGATAAAGCCACCGAAGGATATGCTTACTACAATACAGACTTAAGCCCGGCCCAGTTCCAGTACTGGTTCGAGGGAATATCTTCAGACTATGGCGATTACGGCTGGATGGAATATGATCAGGATCAAAACAAGTGGTATATAGAGGTTGCAAGTGAAGACTGGCAGGTCCTTCCGGACAAATATGACACGTCTCGGCTTTGGTATATCATCATGCCATAGCCGCAGGATCAGCGAAAGTTTCCAAAAAGAAAGTCCTTTACCATAGCGACACATTCGCGAAGTACGTTATTGGGCAGATATGCTGCGCTGGAAGGCGCAGCGATGGTAAATGAGTTATTAATACCGGCGCCATGGGCAAGAAATCCTGCCCTTTTCGCGTGAAAATTATTGGTGATGATCCCTACACAAGGATCATCACCTTTTATCATTTCTAATGAAAACTTCATGTTCTCAGTAGTATTCCCGGATCTCGTCTCCACTTGGATCCGATCCCCCAAGACCCCTTTATCAATAAGATAATCCCGCATCACATTGGCTTCCGCAACCGCTCGTTCCAGCCTTTACCGCCGCTGCAGATGCATTTTGTCTCAGGATGTCGCGATAGATAATCCGCTGCCGTATCCAGCCTGTAACGAAGCACCCTGCTTGGCCCACTTTTTCTGACCTGGGCTCCAAGTACGATAACGTACTGGGCGTCACGCTCCATATTACCGGAAAAACCGGATAATACGATGGGCAATGTGATCACAAGAAGCAGGGCACAGATACTACAAAAGCAAAGAAATGTCACCTTAAGGGGCTGCGGTATACGGCTTAAAAGATCAAAATGCTTTCCGACCGCGATACCCACAAGTACTACCCCTATAAGCTCCCATACAAGGAAAAACATGGTTCCCGCATGGGCAGCTGTAACAAAGATACCGTATGCAATACAAATGATGCCGATCAAAAGTAAAACTATTTCCACATTTTCTTCCTTTTATTCCATCAAAGCAAGCTCTTTTATATCAATGGGCTTTGAATAAAAATATCCCTGGAAGCTGTATATTCCATATTCCCTTAGGATATCTCTCATGCCCTCTGTCTCTATCCCCTCTACACAAACTCTTGCTCCAAAGGTGCTTGCGGCGTCGGCAAAGTTGCTGACAAGTTTTCTTTCCTTGTCGTCTTCCTCTATCCTCTGCACAAAACTCCTGTCGATCTTGATCGTATCAAAGGGCAGGTTCTTAACAAGACCGATAGATGAGTACCCTGTCCCAAAATCATCCAGGGCGATCTTCACTCCACCTGCCCTGAATGTAACGATTACGTTCTTTAAAAGGTCCATGTCCAGCAGCCGGCAACGCTCCGTGATCTCAAGACAAAGATGATCAGCCGGAAAGCCTGTCTCCTTTAGCACATCCCATACCCGATCGGTAAAATTCGGCTGTTCTATCTGGGAATAGGAAAGATTCACATTAAGCGTAAAATCCGGATTCTTTTCCAGGATCTTTTTTGCATCCGATGTGGCTGTCTTTAGTATCCACTCCCCCAGATCCGGGAAAAGCGGATCCCCTTCGAGTATCGGTATAAAGGAATCCGGCGGCACCACCCCGTACTTTTTACTCTTCCATCTAAGAAGAGCTTCCGCTCCTATGATCTTCTCCGTGTCGGCATCAACAACCGGCTGATAGAGAAGATAAAAGCCCTTGTTATCTTTGGTTATACTATTCCTGATGTTATGGAGCATAACGATACGCCCCCTGTCATCATGGTCCCTGGTTTCTTTAAAGGCCACAAAATCCCCATGCTTTTTCAGCTTGGATTCATCATAAGCAAAGTTGAGGCAGGCATATACGGTCTTGTCATCGGTATCAAAATCCCTTAGTTCCAAGGCACCGGCATTCAGCTCTAAAGTGATGAATGTTCCGTCTATTTCGATACCCTCTCTATAGTACGATCTTAATCTTGCATAGTTTTCCTTTAGTTCCTTCATGCTTTGGATCTGAGTAATAACCGCAAACTTGGAACCGTCAAGCCTGTAAGTTCCTCCCCTGCTTCCCACGTGTTCCATAAGAAATCTTCCCACATGCTGGATAACGCGATTGCCAAAACGGTATCCGTATACCTCGTTGATCTCAGCAAACTTATTAACCCCTATGATACCGATCTTGGTTTCGGTATGGGTCCTTATAGACTGGGAGATACTTTCAAAAAAGCCGTACTGATTGCGCAGACCTGTAAGGGTATCAACCTGACTCTCCTGAGAATGGTTTCTTATAGCTCCGCCGAAATACTCCGGGTTACCGCTCTCGTCCGTTATGACTATGCCCCGGCAAGTGCAAACCACATAGTCACCATTGACTTTTCTGGCACGGTACTGCATATCATGCCCGTTGGCGTTATGCGCAAAGATATCCTCTATCCCATCGTGATAAGATTTCTTATCTTCCGGATGGATATGCTCTTCCCAAATTGCTCCCGCGCCTTCCATATACTCCGAAGGAAGTCCGAATTCATGGACCAGAGCCTTGGACCATCTGGAATAATCATAATTCATATCACACAAAAAGACGTAAATATCATCCCCTGTTATGGATAAGGCCTCAAATAAAGAGTCGAGTTTCTTTTTTCTCTGAAGAGGGATCTTGATCTTTGACATATACTTCCCTTGCCTTTCTAATTACCTGCAGGCATCTTCGTCATCGTATTTCTTTTGTTCCCTGATTCTCCGTCTTTCCTCTGCTCGCTGTCTTCTCCTTCGTCTTATTGCCTTTTTGATCTTCTTTTTGATGATCTTAAATGCAATAAGGATCGCTATCGGTATCAAAAGCCGAAGGAGTATCTTTAAGAGCATCTTCATTCTCTTTTTTTTAAGGTATCGCTGTATATCCTTCATACTGCCCCCTTTCATATACATTTTAGTATATCACATAGGCCGGAAGAATAGGAGATATTTTTCCGCCACAAAAAACGACCGGAGGTTTTTAAGTCCTCCGGTCGTTTTACTATTCTGTCTGCTCTGCACTACGGCCTTTTTTGCCATGGCAGTTTTTGTACTTTTTCCCGCTTCCGCAGGGGCAGGGATCATTGGGATATATCCTCTTTTCGGTATTTTTCTTAGGTGGAATCTTGGGCTTCGCAGGATTTCCTCCGCCCTTAAGAACTTCTCTGACCCGCCTATCGTGATCCTCTTCAATCTTTTTTGCGCGGCCTATGATATCCCGCATAAGCCCCGGGTCTATACCCAGCGGTCCTGCCAGCTCCTCACTTAGAAAGCCCATATCAAGCCACGGATACTGATCCTGAAGCGCCTGGATCTCTGACATGGTATCCTTTTCTATCTCCAAAAGCCGGCCCATGGCTACGGGATTTCCCTTAATGGCCTCGTATACCTTATCACTTGTAATATCTATCATCGCTTATGTTTTATTTCTTCTTTTTACTCAATTCCTCAAAGATTATCTTGGTATCCTTAGGAGCCTTATCTGATTTCCAGCCAAAGTCCTTGCGAAGGATATCCATAGCCGATCTGCTACTTGAAAAAGAATCCAGATATCTCATGGCAAACGTGCTGCCAAAGGTCTGCCAGTTTCCTGTACCAAGCTGGTCTCTATCTGATAATGCCATCTGGTCAGCAGAAGCTCTCTCAAAGAAATTCTCATATTCCTGTCCCTGTGTCCTTTCCATGACAGTATCCTCATATCTGTCCATCTTCTCGGAATCCGCAAGTAAAGAATCTTCTGAGGCGAAGATATTATAAATACCCTGCAAATAACCATGAAGGGACTGATAGAAGTTATACAGGGCTTTCATATCCCCTTGCTGGTCTTTAGACACTTCAAATCCGGCCGCCCTAGCTCCTTGTGTCAGATGTCTCTCATAAATGAAGCCAAGGTATGTCTGTCTGTGAAGCTCCTCATAATTGTCCAGGATGTTACCAGGGCTTCTGTCATCAAACTTACTGATGTCAAAAGAAAGATATTTTTCAAATACACCCTCCCATGCTTCTTTGGCCTTTTCTCCTCCGTTTAGGTTGACAAGGAGCGCTGCATTTTTAGCAAGAGTTGCCTCATCATTTCCATCTTCAAAAAGCTGGAACGCAAACTGATTGACATGTAAATTTGTAATCTTAACTCCCATTTTGTCTTCTGCATACGCAGTAGCTGCGTTCACCCTCGCCGTACCTGCGCCATTGTAATCGGGAGTCGTATCGATCTTCCTTTTCTTTTTATGAAGCTGAGAAATGATTTTTTCAATAAGCTCCTTGGAAATGCCCTCGCCTCCCAGGAACTTGTCCATCTGGTCTATATCCTTTCTGCTGTCCGCGATAAGAATAGCATCTTCCATAGAAATACCATAAGTGCTCGAAAGATGATATGCCAGTGCAGCTGCATCCTGAAGTGTACTTTGTTTTTCAGTTTTACCACGTTTACCCTGGCGATCGGATCCTAAGAAAGAATTCTCTGCCTTTGACATAATACCATTATAGACCGCCTGCCTGCAGCCCTCCAGAACCTGGCCAAAACTGCCGTATGTATCCTGCGCCATGACGCTCCCGGCATACTTTGATATCAGATTTCTCTCCCACTCAGCCTGATATCTTATAGCCTTGACGATGGCAAGGCGCTGCTTTCCGATCTTGGACCAGGGATTACGGTCTCCTATGTATTGATCGCAATAGTCAAGCAGGCTGGCATATGAAAAATCGATGGTCATCATAGCCTCACCGGGAGATTCATCCTTGGTTTTTGAGATCTCATTGGCATGATGTATTATCATTTTGATATCCCGCTTTTTGGCCTCCTTACCCGTAAGCTGGAGCATAGCCTCTGTCTGTCCGATAAGATCCGCAGATAGCCCCTGATCCAGAGATGCAGAAATATTAGGCAGTTTATCATTTTCAGGAATCTCATCAAGCAGACCAAACACAGCAGAAAAAGAGGCTGCATCCGCCTCTTCGGTTTCACCGGTTTCTCCCATGGTCTCACCCTCGGTCTCTCCCATGCTCATTGAACTCCTGGACGCCTTGGACTTTTTATTCTTTTCCCCAAGATCCTTAAATGCCTTTTTTTCCTTCAGGCTCGCAAATCTATTCTTTGCCATACTTTCCCCCTTCACTTTTAATACTTCAACAGGGATAATCGTTTTGTTATTATGCCATACTACCCTGTACAAAAGTTACACATCGTGCTCCGTGGCTTTTTCCAGCTGTGTCTCGTATTCATCTTCAATGGCCCGGAACTCTGCCTTGTGCTCCTGTTCAAAGCGTTGCTTTAAGATCTCAGCGGTCTGATCTCCGGGTGGCATAGGCATCTTCCTTTCCCTCTTTAAAAACCATCATCATCTCATTGGTAAGACTTAAGCTATTAGGCTGAAGCATGATATTTTCTCTTCTTACCCACTGGGCATACTTAAGCTCATCCTCGTCCATATGTATACTGCCGTCTCCATCTGCTTCGCAAAAGAATCCCGCAAGCAGATCCTGGGCCATCCCCCAGGGCTGTGACTTGTAGTAGCGGATATTTTTGACCTTGATACCGGCCTCTTCCATAACCTCCCTTGCAACCGTCTGCTCGAGAGTCTCTCCTATCTCTGCAAACCCCGCCACAAGGGCATTGTGCCGGTATCCGCTCCGATATCTTGTGATAAGTATGCTATCACCCTTTATAACGCCAACGATAACTGCCGGGTTGATCCGGGGATAGATGACATTGCCGCAATCCGGGCACCTAAGTGCCCTTTCTCTATCATCAAGCTTTAGCTTTTTGCCACATCTTCCGCAGTATCTGTTCTGATCATACCATTTCCAAAGATGATATCCCGTAAAGATGGCAAAAACCTCCGGGCCCGATATCCTGTCTCGAACATCACTTATAGTATAGTATCCAAAATCCTGCTTTGAAATACTTTTGTTATCCATTGACAGAAAGAAGCGCCTCTCATCCAAGGAAAAAAGATAGACCGCTTCCTTATCTTCTACTTCCCTTCCGGTAAGAAAAAGGGGCTTTTCATCGTTTCCGCCAAGCAGCACCATGCCTTCACTGTCAAACACTAAAACAGTGTCATCCTCCCCTATCGTACAGCTAGAATAAGAATTATCAAGCCTGCTTGGATAAATATCCTGGATCATCCTATCTTCTCCGCTTTTACCACCGCTTCTGTGTCTTCTAAATATATAAAATATACTCTTTTTAAGTTAAAAAGTATAGGCCTTATCCTACCTTTGTCGTTTTTGATCTTATGTTATGCTATACTGTTTTTGTTCCTGCCGAACCACGTGAAGGAGTAACGCTATGCCAAAGGGATCCAACCAAAAGCTGAAGTTGTACAGACTCAGCCAGATTATGCTCGAAAAGACCGATGAAACCCACTTTCTTACCATGAGTCAGATCATGGAGGAACTTGGACGATATGATATCACCGCCGATCGCAAAAGTATCTATGATGATCTTCGTGCACTGGAGGTCCTTGGGATAGTCGTTGAATGCGAAAGAGACGGCCGGGAATACGGATATCACGTAGTCTCAAAGCTCTTTGAGGTAGCAGAACTGAAACTTCTTGTAGATGCTATCCAGTCCTCTAAATTCGTGACGGAAAAGAAATCTCGTGACCTTATCAAAAAACTGATGAAAAATGTCAGCAAGTATGAGGCTGATCAGCTTAACCGACAGGTGGTGGTATCCGGACGGATCAAGACCATGAACGAATCCATCTACTACAATGTAGACGAGATCCATCATGCCATATCCGAAAACCGCAGCATCTGTTTTGAATATATGAAATGGGATCTGAAAAAACAGTTGGTACCCCGCAGAAACGAGCTCTACGAAGTATCACCCTGGGCACTGACCTGGGATGATGAGAATTATTATCTTATTGCCTTCGATCACAGGGACAAAAAGATCAAGCACTATCGTGTAGATAAGATGAAGAGCATCTCCATTACCGACAAAAAGCGTCTGGGCAAAGAGCTTTTTGCCGATGTTGATATGGCCTCATATACAGAGCGCAACTTTGGGATGTTTGGAGGAAAGGATTCAAGCGTCAGGATCCGTTTTAAAAATGAACTTGTAGGCGTAATGATCGACCGCTTTGGAAAGGAGATCTCAATCCATCCCTCCGAAGAAGAGGGTTGGTCCGAAACCGTACTTACTGTGGCCGTCAGCGACCAATTCTTTGGGTGGCTTTTTGCTCTTGGAACGGGAGTCAGGATCATATCTCCGGAAGATGTTCGTGAAAAATACAAAGATGAACTCCGTATGCAGCTGGATTCATATGACTAATAAATCCGCCGCCGAAGCTCATCCCTCATTAACCAATGACTTCCTTATTGATCCGGTTCAAAACATGCTTTTTATCTGCGCTCCACAGCGGCGCTAAAAGGATCTTTTTGGGGCCGTCACCTGTTAGACGATGAACTACCATACCATCCGGAATGATCCTCATACACTTCTTTAGTATAGCTATATACTCGTCTTCTGTTAGGGCTTCAAAAAGTCCGTTTTCGTACTCGATTTCAAGGTCAGTCCCGCGAAGCACGTGCAGAAGCTGAAGCTTTATCCCATCTGCTCCACTATCTGCAACATATCTTACGGTAGAGAGCATGTCTTCTTCCCTTTCTCCGGGAAGCCCGAGAATTACATGGGTAATGACCTCTATACCCCGCCTCTTAAGTTCTTTTATCGCCCTATCATATTCAGCGTTTTCATAAGAACGCCTGATATACCTGATACTCTTTTCATGTATGGTCTGAAGACCCAGTTCAACCCATACGGGCTTTATGGCGTTTATCTCTTCTAAAAGATCCAGAACCTCATCAGGCAGCGAATCCGGTCTCGTGGCTATGGAGATCGCCACGATATCCGGGTGGTCTATCGCCTCTTTGTATAGCTCTCTTAACTTTTCGACCGGAGCATATGTATTTGTATATGCCTGGAAATAAGCTATATACTTTCCATCCTTTATCTTTGAACCTACAAGCTTTTTGCCTTCCTCGATCTGCCGAGAGACGCTCTGCGCCGGATCCCCGGCAAAGTCTCCGCTTCCGCCGGCAGAACAGAAGATACATCCCCGCTCCCCCTTTGTACCATCCCGGTTGGGGCAGGTAAAGCCGGCATTTATGGCGATCTTATAAACTTTGCAACCAAAGGTGGTCTTTAGATAGTCACTTAGCGTTATCATGCCAAGTATCTCCATGGTTTCCATTGGCGAATCTGTCTGACCGGCATAGCTCTTCCCCCTTATTCCATAATATTTTATTATACCAGCAATCACCTGTTTATGGCCATATAAATTCCAAAATCGGACTTGCATTACTAAAAATCCTGTGTTATCATAGGCAAAGATTTTTAGAGAAAGGCGCATTTTGCGTAGGTGAAGGAATGAAATTAAGATAATCGGATCAGGTAATTACAGACTTTTTATATGGCCCATAGGGTCTGTTTGTGTATGCCGGATTGGATTATCGTATTCATTTGAACCATCATCTTTTGATGTGCTCTTTCGGCATATTTGACGGGTTTTTGTGTATACGTTTGATCTGCTTTCGGCGAGAGCAGATTTTTTTGTGCCATATTTACTCATGGAGGTGATATAAATGGCATTACTTAGCATTACAAATCTGTCATTTTCGTATGACGGGAGCCCGGACAGTGTATTTGAGGATGTGAGCTTTAACGTCGACACTTCTTGGAAACTGGGGCTTGTTGGAAGGAACGGAAAAGGCAAGACTACGCTTTTAAACCTTTTGATGGGCAGATATAAATATCAGGGGAGCATAACTACAAGTACGGTTTTTGACTATTTCCCCTATAACGTCAGCGATACTGATATGGAAAAACCCGCCATTGAGCTGGCGGAAAAATGGAAACCAGGCATCGAATCCTGGCAGATCCTTATACAGCTGGATCAGATAAAGATGGATCCCGAATGTATGTATAGGCCCTTTGGAACGCTTAGTTTCGGCGAGCGTACCCGGGTGATGCTGGCTGTGCTTTTTGCAGACGAAAATAACTTTTTACTCATCGACGAGCCCACCAATCATCTTGATACGGACGCCAGAGAGATCGTAAAGGAGTATCTGTCCCACAAAAAGGGATTTATCCTTGTATCCCACGACAGAGACCTTCTGGACGCTGTCATCGATCATGTGCTGGTACTTAACAGGGAATCCATAGAAGTACAGGCCGGCACCTTTTCTTCCTGGTGGGAAAACAAGGAAAAAAGCGACGCCTTTGCTCTTTCCGAAAACGAAAAACACTTAAAGGAGATCCGCAAACTTAAAGCCGCTGCGGACCGAAGCAACAGGTGGGCAGAGAAGAACGAAAACACTAAGATAGGATTCGATCCTGTAAAGGAACCTGAGAGAAACATTTCCACAAGATCCTATATCGGGGCCAAAACAAAGAAGATGCAGGCCAGGGTCAAATCATACGAAAAAAGGATAGATCGTCAGATAAGCCAGAAAGAAGGTCTGCTCTCGGACATAGAACAGGTGGCTGATCTTAAGATACAGCCTCTTTCCTTCCACAAAGAACGGCTTATCGGTGCAAGAGATCTGTCAATCCGCTATGAGGATAGCGAGCCTCTCTTTGAAGGCCTAAGCTTCGAGATAAACAGAGGGGACCGGGTAGTCCTTTCCGGCGAAAACGGATGTGGCAAATCCACCATAATAAAGGCTATCATTGAGAAATCCGGTATGATCTCCGATGAAAGCTTTCCGGCAAAGATTGAAAAAGGAGAACTATCCGTAGGAAGCGGGCTTGTGATCTCCTACATAAACCAGGACACTTCCTTTCTTTCCGGGACACTAAAAAGCTACTGCAAAAAGACAGGTCTTTCGGAAAGCTTGTTTCTTGCCATCCTGCGGCAGCTGGATCTTGAGAGGGAACAGTTTTCAAAGGATATGACGGAATTTTCAGAAGGGCAGAAGAAAAAGGTACTGATAGCCGCGAGCCTTATGACCCCCGCACACCTTTATATTTGGGATGAACCGCTAAATTATATAGACGTTTTCTCCCGTATGCAGATCGAAAAACTCATAAAAAAATACGCACCGACTATGCTTATAGTGGAGCATGATGTAAGATTCCAAGAAGTTGTAGCAACCAAGGTAGTGAATTTGTAACAAAACAGGCAGCTCCGGAAATTCCGGAGCTGCCTGTTTTTACTTCTCAAAAGGGAAAACAATCCCGAACTGGCTTCGTATCTCATCCATCTGACGCATGATCTCCAAAGTCTCTTTATGAGGCATCTCCTCGCATTCGATCTTGCCGTTTTCAAGCGCTCTCTTGCAGGCAAGGACCTCATACTCGTAACCCGAGATCTGCTCAGGCACAGGGATCTCCTCAATGATCCTGGGAACTGCCCGATCAGGCGCATGCACTGTGATACTTGCAGGATTATTAATATTGTCGACTGTGATAAAGCCCTCTCTTCCGCAAATAAGTCCCCGTCTGTCCGTAAGGGTATACATGGTGGTAAAAAGACTTGCCATCCTGCCATCATTGTATTCGATCATAACGTTATCCTGACCATCCACACCCGTCTCATGATAGACTGCGGTCGCAGTGATATTTTTAATATCATCACCAAATACCATGCTGGCAAAGTTTAAGGGATAAACAGTAAGGTCAAGGAGCGCTCCCCCGGCAAGTTCCGGCTTTACCATCCTCTCGTTCATGTCTATCTTGTATCCCAGATTGGCAGATATGGTACGAGGTTCGCCTATAGCGCCTTTTTTTATAAGGTCATCTATGATGCCCCTTGCCGGCATATATCGGGTCCAGATAGCCTCAGTAAGAAGGAGTTTCTTTGACTCGGCAAGCTCAATCATCTCTCTCGATTGCTTTTCATTTGCCGCAAAGGCTTTTTCGCAAAGCACATTTCTTCCGGCGTTAAGAGCCTCAATGGTCCACTTGTGATGATGGCTGTGGGGAACGGCTATATAAACAAGATCCACGTTATCATCAGCGAGCATCTCCTCATAAGAGCCGTAGGCCTTTCCCACTCCCCACTCATTGGCAAAAGCCCTGGCCTTATCGGCGTCTCGCGAGGCGACTGCGTAATTTTCCACGCCGTCCATCTTGTTTATGGTTGCGGCAAGGCTCTTTGCTATTCCGCCCGCTCCTAAAATACCAACTCTCATATGTCCCCTCCTCTATACTGCCCAGTTTTGGCCTTTTTATTTCTTTGCTGTTTCTACAACAAACTCCCCGCTCTTTGCAGAAAGCTTTATCTTTCCGCCATTCTTAAGTTCTCCAAAAAGGATCCTGTCAACAAAAAGAGGCTTGATATCGTTTCTTATGACGCGGTCTACTTCCCTGGCACCAAACTCCTGGCTTACTCCCCTCTTTTTCAGAAGATCCCTGGCCTTTTTGTCCGATCTCAGACTTATCTTTTTTGCTTCAAGCTGGGCAGAGAGCTCACCAAGCTTTTTGCCCACAACCCGTTCTGCCATATCGTCATCCATGCTGTTAAAGACTACCACCTTACTAAGACGGTTCCTAAACTCCGGCTGGAAAGTATTTTTAACAGCATCCGTAAGAACACTCTCGTCCATGCTCTCACTTACAAAGCCTATGCCGCTCTTTCCAAGCATGTTGGCCCCGGCGTTGGATGTCATGATGATAAGGACATTTCTAAAATCTGCCTTCCTGCCCTGATTGTCAGTAAGGGTGGCATAATCCATCACCTGAAGCAGCACGTTATAGATATCCGCATGAGCCTTTTCGATCTCGTCAAGAAGAAGGACGCAGGAAGGATTCTTTCTGATCTCCTCGGTAAGTATACCGCCCTCCTCGTAGCCCACATATCCGGCAGGAGATCCGATCAGCTTTGCTACCGCATGCTTCTCGCCGTATTCACTCATATCAAACCTTACAAGACGCACTCCCAGCTCATCTGCAAGGGTCCTTGCGATCTCGGTCTTTCCAACTCCCGTAGGCCCAACAAAAAGAAGGCTCGCAAGCGGTTTTCCGTCCTCAATAAGGCCTGCCTTTGCAAACTTGACTGCGTTAACGACCTGAGATACAGCCTCGTCCTGGCCAAAGATCCTGGCCCTGAGCCGCTCCTCAAGGGTCGCAAGCCCGGCAGCCTCATCCGTCTCCACCGTCTCTATAGGCACCCTGCATACACCCGTAAGGATCTCATTGATAACAGGGATATCAACTACCTGCTTTTTACGCCTTGCGGGGTGTAGCTTCCTATAGGACCCGGCCTCATCGATAAGATCTATGGCCTTATCCGGAAGATAGCGTTCATTGATGTATTTGGCACTCATCCTAACGGCATATTCCATGATGCCTTCCGCATACTCTACTCCGTGGAACTTTTCGTATTTATCCCGAAGGCCATTTAGGATCTTTATAGTCTCCTCCTCGGAAGGCTCTTTTATCTCAACATTTTGGAACCTTCTGACAAGGCTCTTATTCTTTTCAAAATACTTTTTATACTCCTCAAAAGTTGTTGCCCCTATAAAGCGGATATGGCCGTCCGTAAGATAGGGCTTTAGCATATTTGAGGCATCAAAAGAGCCCTCTCCAACCGCACCTGCACCGGAAAGATTATGGATCTCGTCAATATAGATAATGGGCCTTTCCTCCTTGGCGATCTCGGAAAGCACCTTTTTAAACCTTTTTTCAAAATCACCCCTGTACTGGGTACCTGCCAGCATACCCCCAAGGTCAAGGGAAAATACCTTAGCTCCCTTAATCGCATCGGGCACATCGCCGCTTTTAAACCGCTCCACAAGGCCGTAGGTAATGGCCGTCTTTCCAACTCCGCTCTCGCCTATATGGAGGGGATTGTTTTTGTCCTTTCTGCAAAGGATCTGTATGGTCCTCTCAAGCTCCCTCTCCCGTCCGATAAGCGGGTTAACATCCCGAAGTGTCTCATTAAGACACGGCGCATACATATGAAAACCGGCCCGCTCGTCCTTTGTCTTTACTGAACCGTCAAGATCCGCTGCTATCTCGGCCCTTTCCTCTTCTATCTCTGCCATGACCTGAAGAAGTTCCGCCTCGGATATATCCTGCTTTTGCATGTAATATACAGCATAGCTGTCATCAAGATTCCAGATAGCATGGATAAGATGACGGATATATACCGCGTCGCTTCCGCTGCTGTAGGCACTTTGGCCGGCAAAATTCAGCACATAGCTCATGCCTGCGGAAAGCTGGATATCCTTATCAGTCTTATCGATATTGTCAGCCAGATATGATCGCAGATCGTTACCAAGAGCAACCGTATCTCCTCCACATTCTTTGAATGCCTCTGCAAAAAGCTGATCCTCAAGGATCATGATAAGGAGCATCTCGGGCGTTACGAATTCGTACTTGTAATCCGCCGCAAAACTGACAGCAGACTGGATGACCGCTGAGGCCTCTTTAGATAATTCCAGACCCATATCACGCCTCCTCCACTGTCATCCTAAAGGGGAAACCCGCTTCCTTGGCTCTCGCAAGTGCATTATTGACTCTGGTAACAGCAATATCGTAAGGATACTTTCCAACCACAGCCTGTCCGTTTTTATGAACGCCCAGCATGATAGCCTCGGCACTCACCTGGTCCTTGTGAAATATATCAACAAGGACACCCACAACAAAATCCATGGTCGTAAAATCGTCATTGATCATAATAACGTTATACTGTCTGGGTTCCTTTATCCTCGACTTTGTCTTTTCTTTTGTACTGCCCTTTGTTGCCATAGTCTCTTACCTGCTATGCAAATTCTATTCCGCACCGTCCGTTTTCCTTGGCCTTGTAAAGTGCCACATCTGCCTCTTTGAACAGCTCATCAACCTCCTTGTCCGGTGCTCCGAAAGCCGCTCCGACACTGATGGAAATCGGCGGTATATCATTCTTTGTCTTTTTGAGTTTCTCGTTGATCCTGGTAATAGCCTTTTTGATATCTTCCTTTTGGCTCTGACGGGCATGGAGCATTATAACGACAAACTCATCGCCTCCCAATCGACAGATATATGATGTCTTTTTAAAACCCTTGGAAAGGGCATTTGATACTTTTGTAAGGATCCTGTCTCCCACATCATGACCGTATGTATCATTGATCTGCTTAAAATGATCAAGATCCACCATCATGATAGCCGATGTCTCCATATCCAGGTTATCAAGAAGGAATTCGTATCCCCGGCGATTATAAAGGCCTGTCAGTTTATCATGGGAAGCCTCATAAACAAGTTTTTCATTCCTCTCACGATTTGCCTGATGCGTAAGGTTATAAGTCTTCGCTACGAACCTCAGCTCATACGCCCCCTTGAGAGGGATCGCCTCATCATTGCGAACGTACTCCACCATCCTGCGAAGGGGATGCAGTACCTGACTTGAAACGATTATAACCGCAAGCAATAGTATAACGATCAGGAAGAATGTCAGGATATGTTCCCAAAGCATCTGCTTTTTCAGCCTTCCGGCTACTCTCGCACGGTCTTCCGCCATATCATCCACAAGTTCTTTTATACACTCCTGCATATGGGCGGAAATTGTTTCTTTTTGTTTTCGATAATTGGTATCAAACAAAAGGCTCTCTGCCTGATCCAGCTGTCCCCGCTTTGAAAGGTGCAGATCTCTGTCAGAAAGCGTAACAGATCTGATCTCCTCCGGATAATCGGAAACATCGTACCCATATCCCTCTACAGCAAGCCTGGCTGAATAGTACTCTGTTTCCATAAGGGAAACAGACTCCTCCATCGCCTTTGAAAGGTTCTGGTAAGCTGCCTCTTCATTTTCAACTTTTCCAATAGCCTCCAGTGCCTTTTCCCTGCGCTTTGTGACCTTGGCCTCCTCGAAATAGTTATCCAGATATTTCTTATCTCCGGAAATGACAAAGCACCTCATCTGCTCTGTCAGATAATCCGATGCTATCTGCATCCCATATGAGCTGTCGATCCACTTAACCATATGATCCGTAATAGAGTGGGTCTCATTATACATCCTGGATGTCAGGTTCATGGCAATAAACATTGCTATGGATATGAAAACTGCTACTATACACAGGATATAATTAAACCGCTTGACGGTGATCCCGTTCTTTTTTATTTTATCAATGACTCTCATTTTAATCCCTAAATATAAAGACTACAAAAATGGCTATACGGAGTTCAGTATATCACAAAAGTGCGACTCTTGCGAGTCGCTCTTTATATAATTTTATCTTTTATTCTTCTGTATCAGGTACAATGGACATGGCACCTATGTTAAACTCCGCAATCTTTGATATTGTTACCTTTCCTGTTAGGTCCTCGTAGATGTAAACCAGCGTGTAATATGGCTTTGCTCCCGGATATACGACCTGACTTTTGCACAGGAAACAATGATTCATTCCTGAAACGGGCTGGCTCCCAAGATAAGCAACAGGCTCATAATCAACTCCAACAAGGCCCTTCATTGCTTTATTGAATATCTTCTTTCTTGCTTTTGTGATCTTGGTATTTTTTGCAACGCACCACACTGCCGCTATGGGTTTTATCTCATCTCCTTCGAAGTCATAGGCACTCATTTGAGCATCCTCTGCTTCGTACGTTTCCATTTGAGGCTGCTCTGCCTTTACCTGCGTTGTGGCCAGGAGCGTTCCTGCGATCCCCATACACATAACAAGTGAAAGTGCTGTGATAAAAGTCTTTTTCATAGTTTTGTTCCTCCTTTGGATTTTATTTTTTGACTTTCACTATATACGTGTTCTATCTGTTGCCGTTTGTTGCACGAATTTTAAATTTAATCAAAAATAATATTTTGATAATAATATTTTATTATTCTTATCATATTTCGTGCGGATGCAGATATTATTCTTTTCCTATTATTATCATATTCCGATTATTATATTTATCTTTATATATTCTTTTACTATTATGATTTGTTTATTATCATTATATTTTCTTTATCTGTTCATATTCTTATACTTATATTCTGATAATATTCTCCTATTATTTTACGAATACTATTGCATTATGACAATAATTATGCTATAACATGATTTGGTATTATTATGATCATTTTCCGAACAAAATATTATTTTGTTCATAATCCAATAATAATATTTTCCGAATATAATATTATTCTTTTAGGAGGATTTTATGACCACTATAGCCATCGCAAACCAAAAAGGTGGTGTGGGTAAGACCACAACCGCAGTCAATATGGCTGCCTATCTCAATGCCAAGGGAAAGAAGACCCTTCTTATCGACGCCGACCAGCAGGCAAACTCCACTGACACCTTTAGAGGTGCCTACGAGGGCCAGGTCACGCTTTATGACTGCTGGCTAGCAAACCCTGAGGATAGGGAGAATATCAACGACTGCATACAACATACAGAGATCGGAGACATTATTGCCGGAGATCCTCTTCTTCGCGAAGCTGAGAGCAAAATAGCCAAGGATCCCATCACAGGACTTTTATCTTTTAAAAAGATCTTATCAGACCTTAAGGGATACGAATATGTGATAGTAGACTGCGGTCCGACGCTTAGTTCCATCCTTCAGTCCATACTAGTCGCCTCCGATGAGGTTATCATTCCGGTTACTGCCGATAGGTACAGTCTCCAGGGTATTTCCCAGATCTGGGAGACTATCCAGAATGTCAGAGACGGAATGAACAGCAATCTTAAGATCCGGGGCTTTTTACTTGTAAAATACAATACAAGGACAAATCTTAACAAGGATATCTATTCCGCTCTGGAGGACATATCTAAGCAGCTTGATACAAAGATATTTAAGACCTACATCAGAGAGAGCACAAAAGCTAGAGAGGCCCTTGCCGCAAGGCAGATACTACTTAACTATGCACCGAAGTCCACAACCGCAGAAGACTATGAAGCTTTTGTAAATGAGTATCTTGGTAAGAAAAAGGGAGGAAGATAAATGGCAAAGAGTAAGAGCAGCCAGCAGAGTAACCTTTCTAAGACCGGTATAGATCTGGCAAGCGGATTTGATTTTACAAAAAAAGAAGACAAAAAGGCTGATGCGAGCTCGTTGGGGCTTGATTCAACTAAATCCGAAAATACTACAAATATAGGAAAGACTGCTGCTTTTAAAAAAGAAACCGCCGCCACTTCCACAAAATCAGAAAAAACAGCACCTAAGGTTACACAGACAGAAAAGCAGATAACTGCCTCACATCAGGCCAAAAAGCTTCAGATACCCAATGAACCGGTAGTAGAAAAAAATACAAAGATGTCTATCGTAGTTTCTGATCTGGCAAAAAGTAATGTTGAAAAATACGCTAAGCTTTATGGATATAAAAAGCTCAGTCCTTTCTTAAATGATCTGTTTGAGAATCTTGATGCATATCTGGGAAAAGATTGAAAAATATTACTATACAACGAAAAAGGGATGTTGTTCTTTATAATAAGACAACATTTCTTTTTTATTTATATAGAAGGTGGGAATGCCTATAAATACGGCCTTGAAAGGTATTATAGTGCTACATTTTTGTGAAAAGCAGCATATAAAATGACCTACAAGATGCATACCGATCGAGTAAAAGATATATACGTTTTTCCTTAACATATAAGGAGACTTGTTACATACAAAAGGGAAACTACCTACATACAAAATGGTGCATTTTAAATACATATTTGTGAAATGAAGATCAAAGCTGGTTCTCCAAAGGGCGATAATCCTATAAATAAAGGCGCAGGCTTCTTATTTTTGAGTGTCCGTGACAAATATGTATGTTACTTCGGGAATTTGTATGTAACTTTTTTGCTGTGTATGACAAAAGTATGCACCTATTCACAAAAATGTATAGAACTTCAGAAATGGGGTCTTGATGGAGCTTTCTTTCAACTGAAGTAATATACTTTTTTGTGACGTAAAGTGCTACAAATCTATGAATAAACCTTGACAAACCACAATATATTGTATAGTATGAGTTAAGAAATTGTGGTTTTGAAAGGAGTCTGCATCAGTGGACGAGATGAAGACAGGTGGTCACACAAATGTAGCACTTTTAGAAGATAGCATCAGTGAACCCCAAAAGTCAAGCGATATCGTCGCTTACAAAAACGAAAATCTTAAAAAGTCCAATTACCTTATAGGAGCAAAGTTCAAGGCGACTCTTTTAGAGCTTCGCATTACTTATGCTTCTCTTTTTATGATACAGGAGGGTAATTACTCCTATGAGGGCCTCCAGCCGGTGGTAAAGATGCGGGCAGGAGATCTGATGAGGATAATCGGATGCGAGTCCAGGGGCGTATATAAGCAGCTAAAGCCCATTTCAGTCCAGATGACTAATCGTGTACTGGGCGTTGAAAGTGACGAGCGCCAGGAATTCCATTATCTTTCCTTTATAACCAATGCGGACTATCAGGACGGCGTCTTTACAGTGACCTTTAATAAGGACATAGAAAAGGTCATAAAGCCTGAAAACGGGCGTTTTACCAACCTTGAGAGAAGTACTATGATGTCCCTTGACAGTTCTTATTCTTTCAGGCTGTATGAGCTTTTGAGGCAGCATTGTTTTTATCCAAGTTACTATACCGGGGAAAGGACCGGCATATTTGAGATCACCAAGAACCTTTCGGAACTCAAGATGGAGCTAGGTGTCATCAACGTCAATGACGTGGATTATAAAAAGGAATTGTCTAACGGAACTACGGATTATGATGGCGTAGTAGATAAGATATCTAAAAAGAACAAGATAAAATCTTATGATATCTGGAGCAATTTCAAGGCAAGATGTCTGGATGTTGCAGTCAAAGATATCAACGAAAAGACGGATATCACCGTTGAATATACCCCTATAAGGAGCGGTAGGGGCGGTAAGGTCCACGATATACGGTTTATCGTAACTCTACGAGATGCCAAGTATGATAAGGCCAGGGAGAGGCTTGTAGCCAACGCTCCGGTGGAAGATGAGGTCAAATTCCAGTTTTATTTCGGTGCCAGTGAGGCCCTTGGGAATATCAAACTGGATTTTGCAGAGATAGCTAACCTTGGAGTGGCCTGCAATTATGATCTTGAGAGATTGAAAAAAGCAGGAGAGGTCCTTGATTCGCAGAAGGGGGAAGTCAAAAATATCGTTGGTTTTCTCCTTAGCGCCATAAAAGACGAATATGAGGTTCCAAGGAAAAGAGAGGCAAAAAAGGACGACTTCCACAACTTTGAAGAGGGAGAATATGACGTAGATGCCATGGAGAAGATGGTGGCAGGACGTCGGATGTAGACCGAAGCATATTACAGTGATAAAAACACCGCAGATACCGTTATAAAAGGTGATCTGCGGTGTTTCTTTTAGATATGGACTTCAGGAGGTCTGCCCTTTCCGTCCATTGAGGGGAAGTCTTCCGGGCGGTTACTGTCCTCGCTGTCAGAGTCATCTGAGTTACCTTTGTCAGTGATATCCGATTTGTTGTCGGAGGCGCCGGTATTACTGCCTGAGGACTCTTCCTGACTGCCCCTCGCATTGCGATCATGACCGCCTCCCATGCCGCCGCCCTTTCCAAGAATGAATGGTAATACATAAACCTTAAATGAACCTAAAGAAAGCTTGAAGGAAAAGTTTTTTTGTGATAAAACTATCGCAAAACCCAGAGATTTCCAGGCAGGAGGAAGCTATGATAAGAAGAGCAAAAGATACGGACATTGACAGATTGATAGAACTGCTGGGACAGGTTCTTGAGGTTCATGCGGCTATAAGACCGGATATATTCAGGTCCGGTACTACCAAGTATTCGAGGGAAGAGTTATCAGAGATGATAAAGGATGATAACAGACCAATCTTCGTTTATGTTGATGAAAAGGGAACCGTGGTAGGATACGCTTTTTGCCAGCTTAAGGAACCAAACTTTGCAAGTACCATGGTGCCACGAAAGTCTTTATTTGTGGATGATCTTTGCGTGGACGAGGAATCTCGCGGTGCAGGCGTAGCAGCAAAGCTTTTTGACTATGTAAAAAATGAGGCGAAAAGCCTTGGGTGCCATGACGTGACTCTTTGTGTCTGGGAAGGTAACAGGCAGGCAGAGAGATTTTATGAAAAGCAGGGCATGAAGGTAAAAGAGCGGGTAATGGAGTATATCCTCTAAAGGTCGGAGAACTACGGTATGGCAGTATATGAACTAAGTGAAAAAGAGATATTTTTCCCCATGCCGGAGCTTGCGGATGATGACGGACTTTTAGCGGTAGGCGGCGACCTTTCCGAGGAGCGGCTGATCCTGGCCTATTCCCACGGGATCTTTCCCTGGTACAACGAGGGACAGCCCTATCTTTGGTGGTGTCCCAAGGAAAGGTATATCATACGTCCCGGAAATATCCATATTTCCCATTCCATGAAAAAGTTTTTAAGAAAGCATGATATCAATATCGAACTTAACCGGGATTTTTCCGATACCATGCACAGGTGCAGGATAAAGCGTGAATTTAAAGAGGGCACCTGGATAACTGACGATATGGAAAAGGCCTATGCCGTGCTGGCAAAAGATAATCTGGCGCTTAGCGTGGAAGCCTATATTGACGGAGAGCTGGCGGGAGGACTTTACGGAGTCAGTCTTGGAAGGTGTTTTTTCGGAGAGAGTATGTTTTCGGACATGGAAAACGGCTCAAAAGTTGCGCTTATAGGTCTTGCCCAGATACTCGAGGAAAATGATTATGTCATGATAGATTGCCAGTTCCATACGGACCATCTTGAGAGCATGGGTGGCCAGGCCATAAGCTACGAAGAATATAAGGGACTTTTGAAAAAGGGACTGGAGTAATGGTGTTTATGTTGTAAAAGGAGCTAGGATAGTTTAGAATAAGTGCGTTTACAACAATTATACAAGGGAGGGAGTATGAAAAACGTATTTAAATTAATGGTGATCACCGCGGCAGTGGGATTATCGGTATTTTTTGGAAGTGCAGATGTAAAGGCTGCAGAAGTAAATTCGCTTGTTACCATAGATGAGGCCCAGGTCACAACCGTAAGCGAAGCAGAGTTTGAAAAGCTTGATAAGGGAGCTACGGCTTCCAATATGAAGGCTCTCGCAAAAGAGTTCCAAAAGCACATGATAAAGAGGGAAAAGACCTTTACAGTAACTTACAATGGGGGCAATCCGGATCCCTCATCGGTGCTTTATGCGGTTGGCGAGATAGACGACAAAAAGACCAGTGATGACGCTGACTTCCTTGCAGGGGGCGTGCTTAGCATCGGATGGTCCGGATATACCACGGGCAGCCAGACAGTTCTTAACTGCAAGATCGTATATACAGAAAATGCAAATCAGGTCAAAAAGGTTAACTCCCAGTCCAAAAAGATACTTAAAAAGCTCAAGGTATCTAAGATGTCGGACGTAGCCAAGACCAAGGTCATCCATGACTATGTTGTCAAGCTTGTAACCTATGATGATACCCTTAAGGATCACTCGGCTTACGGCGGTCTTGCAGCTTCAAAGCATACAACAGTATGCCAGGGCTATGCACTTATCATGTATAAGCTCCTTACGGATGCAGGAGTTCCCTGCCACTATGTTACCGGAAATGCAGGCGAGCCTCATGCCTGGAACATCGTAAAGATAAAGGGCAAGTGGTACTATCTGGATGCGACCTGGGATGATCCGTCTAACACACTGGTCTACGACTATTTCCTGGTAGGATCAAAGACACTTAAGAAGGATCATAGTACGGATTCGTACTATACGAAAAAGTATAAGGTATCTTCAGCTGATCTTAACTGGAAAAAGCTTATTAAAAATTCCAAGAACAAGGATGACTCCAAGGTAAAGACAGACCAGACCAAGGACGAGATCGCGGCAGGTGAGATAGCTTCCGCAAAGGCAGAGTTTATAAACAGCCTCAGCGAGGTATTAAAGCAGAGTCTGAACGAGGATCCAGATGCAGATGATTACATGGTCGCTATGTATGACCTCTGCGCAAAGATATACGGTTTCATCATAGAGGATATGTCTGAAGAGGCATTTTTGGCTCTCCTTGAAAGTGATGAGATGATGAATGTCTATATCGAGGACACCATGGATTGTGTCTCAACATATATACTGGAGCCCATGGCAGAATACCTAAACAGAGATGATTTCATGAACGAGATCTATGAGCAGATGTATGCGGATTTCGGAGAAGAGGCATTTGAGGGCCTTTCCGACGAAGAGATGGAATCTCTTATAGAGGCATATGTTTACGAGTCATTTACGGCTGTTCTTTATTATCAGTCAGAAGAATACACAGAAAGTATCGTAGATGCCATGGTCCAGACCTTAGAGAGCATGGTGTAGATCATTGACAGATCATGGGACAGCACTTTACGCTGTCCCGTTTTAAGGAAAGGTGTTTAAAATGTTATTACAACTGGCACTACTGCCCAGCCTGGTACTTTTTATCGTATTATGGCGTAAAGATAAACAGGATAAGGAACCCATCGGGCTACTGCTCAAGGTTTTCTTTTTGGGAGCCCTTACCATCATAAGCGCAATTGCTCTGGGATCACTTGGGACGAATGCCCTAACGATGGTTTTGGATAGTCAGAGCATGCTTTTTATCTTTATAGATAACTTTATCCTTACGGCGCTGATTGAAGAGGGTGGTAAATATATTGTTCTGAAAAAAGCGACCTGGAAGCATCCGGCCTTTAATTACACCTTTGATGCAGTTGTGTATGCGGTTGTGGCATCCCTGGGATTTGCTACCTTTGAAAACATCCTGTATGTGTTTGAAAACGGAGTGGGGACGGCCATTACAAGAGCTATCATTTCCGTGCCGGGACATGCGATGGATGCGGTTTTCATGGGCTTTTATTATGGAATAGCAAAGCAGGCATCTGTTGCGGGTGATGAGGCAGGCTGCAAAAAGAACCTTGTGAAGGCACTTATAGTGCCTACCATCTTGCACGGCTTCTATGATTTTTGCCTGAGTACGCCATATGATATCTTTATACTGATCTTCCTTATTTTTGAGATCATCTTTACTATCGTTACCATAAGAAAGTTTAGAAAGCTATCGAGGGAGGATGCGCCTATCTATAATCCGGTAGGTCAGCCCGGTCAGGAATTGGATACGGCAGTCGATGTGACATCTGTTTCGGAGTCGGAAGATCAGGAGACAAATAGACCCTAACGGATTTATTTTGCAAATTAGCAAACTTTTTTGCAAATTAGCAAATTTTACGATGAGGGCAGAAAGGGATTTTTTGCAGAATTGCAAACTTTTTTGTTAAAATGCAAACTTTTTTGCAAATTAGCAAAAAAGGATTGGCAGCGGACAGCAGGATCCATGGGGTAGGCGGAGGCGATTGGTTCCTTCAAGTAATGAATAGGACCAATCGCCGGAGCCGTAGGGGAGCGGAGCTACCCTATTCCGCCCACGGTAGGGGGGAGTAGGGTATTCCGGCTGGAGCCGGTATGAGGCAGGTAGGGAGTGCGAGAACTATGGATTTGTTGTCGGATGGATGATGAGAGATGACTGGCCGGCGTAGTTGTGGGCGGACGGGGGATGGATAGGCCGAAAAGGAAGGGGGTGTCCCCCTTCCTGGCGGCAAGTTAAGCTTGGCGCAAAGCCAAGCGGTACCAACTTTGTGAGGACGCAGTCCGAACAAATTGGTATAACTTGAATACCAAATTAATCAGAAAAATGGGGGTATTATGAGGCATTTATATAAAAAGCTGTCAGTTGCTCTGGCGGCTTTGTTGTTACTCAGTGCATGCGAAGGTGTATCAGGTGGTGCTGCCGGGAGCAGTGCTTCGGAAGGCGAAAAGAGAGTGGCGGTCTATACGACAGTTCGTACTACAGGCCAGTATCCGGAGCAGTTTGTTGTCCTTCCAAATGGAAGTCCGAAGTCGGACAAAGTTTCGGCCGAGGTCTTTCACATGAAGGGAAACGCCGGGGGATGGGGCTCCGGATCCACACATGATTTTACTGCCGAGTTTGAAAGCGCAAAGGTGGAGGATGGAACACTTACTCTTGTTCCAAAGGACTTTCCGGAGAAGTATTTCTACGTTACGGACTTCGAGGTTACCTGTGACAGTGATCCGGCTTATTCTTTTACAAGTGATGACGTGGGAAAGACCATAACGCCGGTGGCAGATGATTTTGAAACCGTTTTACGTGAGGACGGCAGCGAGTTTGATTACCACATCTTTACTCCTGAGAAAACTGAAGGTATGCCGCTTGTGGTTGTTTTCCATGGATTTGGGGATACGTCGAACCTTCTTACCTACAGGACAGCGGTTGAGTGGGCAGAGCCGGAAAATCAGGCTAAACGTCCCTGCTACGTCATAGCACCTGTCATAGGTGATGAGGAGTATTATGAGACATCGGGCAGAGACAGGGTATTTGAAGCCCTGAAGGCGCTTATAGATAAAATGGTAAGCGAAGGCAAGGTAGACGGGGAACGTATATATATGATGGGCAATTCCTTTGGAGGCATGTCGACCATTGAATTTGCGGAAAAGTATCCCGGATACGTAAAAAAAGCATTGGCCCTTTGTCCGGCGCTGACATATTCTCCAAGAGCAGTTTCGTCTTTAGATAAGATCAAAGACCTTTCCATATGGTTTGCCCATGCTAAAAATGATCAGACAATACCTGTATCGGCCAGTGAAGATGCGGTAAAAAAGCTTAAAGACCTGGGTTCCGATAAGGTTAAGCTTACGGTATACACCGATGAAGAGATGAATGCTAAGGGAGCGGATCCCGCGCCGGATGCTACCTATAGTTATCATCATGTTGAGCTTGCTGTAATGGAAGATGATGCATATATGGAGTGGATGTTTGAATGAAAGGACGGGTTGAAATGAAAAGGAGAAATTGTATTTCATTGGTACTGGCCTTTGTACTTATTTTTTCGCTGGTACCCCATTATGATCTTAAGGCTGCCGAGGTCCACTATATTGCCATAGCGTCTGACAGGCACAGTAATTCCGAGGCTATTGGCAATGCCATGTCCGGGATGACGAAGAAAGTAGAATATGTAAGTATAATCGGAGATTTTGTAGGGGACAGCAAGGAAAAGGCCCCTGAAGGTTCCTCTTCGGACATCTACAATGAGATCATTGGAGCCGGATTTGACGGTGTTGATTCAAAAGATGACATGTCGCTCATCTGGGCCGATCATGATAAAAACGTGGAGGATGATGCAGATATCATCTATGGTGATGATGGGTCCGGTTCCGGACTTATATATACCGGGATCAATTCCGATGGGACAGTGGCATATTATATTTACAGCATTGCATTCAACGACATGAAAAAAGAATCAAATGCAAAAGCCGCTTCCAAAAAGTTCATGAAATGGATCGATACTATCGGGGATAACACCATACCAGTCTTTGTTTTCTGCCACATGCCCATTCATTATGCAAGAAAAGATAATAAAGGAGGAGCGATCTGGAGCCAGGCGCTTAATTATGCGGCTACAGGCGCAAAGACCACGGAAGGTGGAAAGACGGTCATCCGCAATGTCATCTATGCTTATGGACATAATCATACGACTGAGTCCAAAAGCGGAAAGAACAGCGGAGAGTTTTATGTTCCCTGTGGGACACAGATGGAGATTGGCGCAGATGAGGGTGTTTGGTCCTATGTATATTATACCTATGTGACAGCAGGTTATCTGAACCAGAACGGCACAGCAAGCCTTCTTGCGGTTACGCCTACCAAGATAAAGATTACAAAATATGATGACGGAGAAGTGTCGGATAAGCTATATGACTCTGAGAGTAAAAAGAGCGGAGCCTTTGCCAAAAAGTTTTCCACAAAGGGGACAAATACCATAAAGCGTGTGGCGGCTTCTTCCGGCAATAAAAAGGTTATGGCGCCGCTGGGCAATGAGTGGAGTTATGATTCAGATGCTGCAAAGAGCCTTAGAAGATATGTGATGAGAGTCACAAATCCGGCCGACAAGGCAGATTTTATCCCGAAAAAGGATCGTATCGCAGTATTTGATATGGATGGAACCTTAACCTGTGAGACTTATTACACATACTACGATACTATGATGTTCATCGAGTATTGTCTGAAGGATCATCCGGAGAAGGTATCTGCTGAACTTAAAAAGGAGGCAGAGTCCATAAAACCGGGTTACACGGCAGGAGAGGCTCTTGCGAGAAACTTTGCCAAGGCCTACGCCGGCATGACTGTTCAGGAACTTTTTGACTATGCAGTTTCATTTGGACAGAAGTACACCGCAAGCTTCAACAATATGCGCTACATTGACGGATTCTATCTTCCCATGGTAGAGTTGGTGAAGTACCTTTATGACAACGGATTTACCATCTATGTTGTCAGCGGTACCGAGCGCACCACCACAAGGGCTATAGTAGCGAATTCGCCCATCAGTGAATATGTGACGCCTGAGCACGTTATAGGAACAGAGTTTGAAGTCAAGGTAAAAGGCAATGAGAATACCGCTTCAAATATGGATTTTAAATACGCAGATGGTGATGAGCTTGTATTCACAGGCGGATTTATCCAGAAGAACCTCAATGCCAATAAGTCCATTTATATTGAGCGGGAGATCGGAATGCGGCCTGTGCTTGCTTTTGGCAACAGCGGAAGCGACACAAGTATGATGAACTACACTATAGACAAGAGAAATGCCTATCATACCGGTGCGTATATGATAGTTGCGGATGATGATGTAAGGGAGTGGGGCACGGCAGATTTTGCCTCAAAATCCGAAGGTTATAGGTCAGCAGGCTATGTTCCTGTTTCCATGAAAAATGAATTTAAGAACATCTATGCCGGAACCATAACCAAAGCAGAAGTTCAGTACGCTAAATAAAAATGCGGGCAGGATTATGAAAAAAGAAGAAAAAACCAATGTAATGAGGATCCTTGACGGAAAAAAGATCCCTTACGAGAGACATAGTTATGATCCCGACCCGTCTATGAGCGGTGAGGAGATAGCCGGTATTCTGGGAGAGGATCCAAAGAAGGTATTTAAGACCCTGGTGACCCGCGGCAAGAGCGGAGCCTATTATGTCTTCGTGGTTCCCGTCGAGGCAGAGCTTGATCTTAAAAAGGCTGCGGGGGCAGCCGGAGAAAAGTCAGTTGCCATGATAAAGCAAAAGGAACTTTTGCCCCTGACCGGCTATGTGCATGGAGGCTGTTCGCCCATAGGTATGAAAAAGCAGTTTCCGACTTTTATCCATGAGACGGCAGAGCAGCAGGAGCGGATATTTGTGAGTGCGGGCAAGGTGGGATTTCAGATAGAGATAGCACCCGGGGACCTTATCAGTGTGGCAGGATGCGCTGCGGCGGATCTGGTATAAACAAGGGGGTAGGACATGGAGATAAAAGAGATCCTTTCAAAATGCGATCATACACTGCTTAAGCAGACTGCGACATGGCAGGATATAAAGGCCGTTTGTGAGGATGCGGTAAAGTATAAGACGGCATCGGTTTGCATACCGCCAAGCTTTGTTTCAAAAGTAAGGGAGGAGTTTCCGAAGCTTCGTATCACAACGGTCATCGGATTTCCCAATGGCTACTCTGTCCCTGCCATTAAGGCATATGAAGCAGAGGTGGCGGTAGACGAGGGAGCCGATGAGATTGATATGGTGTCCAATATCGGACTTATAAAAGAAGGACGTTTTGATCTTGTGCAAAAGGAGATCGAGGATGTTCGCCGTGCCTGTGAGGGCAGGATCCTTAAGGTGATAATCGAGACCTGTCTGCTTACGGACGAGGAAAAGATAAAGATGTGCAAGGTCGTAACGGATGCCGGTGCCGACTTTATAAAGACGTCTACAGGCTTTTCCGCCGGAGGAGCTACGCTGGAAGACGTAAAACTTCTTGCCGAGCACGTAGGAGAGGGCGTATCCGTTAAGGCGGCCGGCGGGATTGCTACTCTGGAGGATGCAGAGGCATTCATCAATGCCGGTGCAGACAGGCTAGGAACCAGCAGAGTGGTAGAAGCAGTTAAAAAAGCTTAAGAAAGGTGATCCAAACAATGGATAAAAAAGCTATATCAACAGAGTTTCTAAAGTCGGTTTACGCAGGACTTGCAATAGCCATGGGAGGAGTAGTCTTCCTTTCCTGTGAGAACAAGGTAGTCGGGAGTTTCCTTTTTTCTTTGGGCCTTATATCGGTTCTGGTTTTCGGTTTTAACCTCTATACCGGTAAGGTCTGCAATACCGATTATCTGAAAAAGCCGGGCAGCCTTCTGCTTATATGGGTGGGCAACTTCGTCGGAGCTATGGTTCCGGTGATCCTTACTTTTTCAAAACTCTCGGAGGTGGCGGTAGCCTCGGCGGCAAACCGCCTGTCAAAGCCTTTGCACCTGGCCTTTCTGGACGGGATATTCTGTGGATTTTGTATTGCCGTTGCGGTTAAGGGATATGCAAAAGCAGAGGGCGTTGGAAAGTACCTTATGGTGGTGCTTGGAGTTATGATGTTTATCCTTTGCGGGGCGGAGCACTGCGTTGCGGATATGTTCTATCTTGTGGTAGGTCAGGGGGAAGTGGCAAAGACAGCCCTTTTCCTTCTGGTCGTTACTGCGGGTAATACCGTTGGTGGCGCGCTTTTATCAAAGATCTGAGGTAGAGATATGATCCTTAAAGAACTGGAACCGGATCAGATCGAGACGCTGTATAAGCAGCGGATGATCATAGACTTTCCAAAGGATGAGCTTAAGCCCCTCAAGATGATCCTTGAGGCACGCGGGCGCGGGATATATGAGTGCCTTGGCGTATTTGAGGATGATGAGCTTATAGGCTATTCCTTTTTTGAAAAGGCGGAAGGGAACTATCTGCTTGATTATCTTGCGGTATTCCCGGAAAAAAGAAACGGTGGAATAGGAAGCCGGGTGCTGGGGCTTTTGGAAGAGCACTTTGCGGAGGCCGACCTTGTTATCGGCGAGGTGGAGGATCCCGAGAGGGCGGAAAATGATGCCGACAGACAGCTTCAGGCAAGACGTCTTGGGTTTTATCTTAGGAACGGATGCCGGGATACGGGACTTAGGGTGGAATGCTTCGGCGTACCTTTTGTGATCCTTGCTAGCGGAAAGGGTGAATGTCCGGATCCGGACTCAATCTGGGAGATATATCGCAGACTGTACGGCCAGGTGCTTTCCGATGAAGTTGTGGAAAGAAAACTAAAGAGACTGTAGGGAGAGCAGGATTATGAGACTTTTATTTTTTAGGCACGGCGATCCTGATTATGAGGCAGATTCTCTTACTGAAAAAGGGAAAAAAGAGGCAGCCCTTCTTGCCGAGACGGTGCAGGGGTTTAACATTGATGACGTATATGTGTCACCTCTTGGCAGGGCAGCAGATACGGCAGAGTATTCTCTCAAAAAACTTGGAAAAGAGGCTGTTACGTGTCAGTGGCTTATGGAGTTTCCGGCTCAGTTTGATCCGGAGCTTGCTGATGATAAAACAAGGCGGGCGTACTGCAATGAGCTTTCTATAGACGAAAAGACCGGAAAATTCAATAAAAGGATCGTATGGGATGTCATGCCTTCCTATTATATGGACCATCAGGAACTTTTTGACGTAAATGCCTGGAGAGAGTCGGAGCTGGTAAGATGTACTGATATGCCAAAGCTCTATGAGGAGGTTACGACCTCGTTTGATAAGCTGATGGCAGAGTACGGATATGACAGAAGAGGCAGGATCTATGATGTAAGAAAAAGCAGCGATAAAGTCATTGCGTTTTTCTGCCACTTTGGTATCACTTCCATACTTTTGTCCTACATATGGAACGTATCCCCTTTCGTTACCCTTCAGAATCTTGCAATGGCACCTACGTCGGTAACAGAGCTTGTTACTGAGGAAAGGGAAAAAGGCATCGCTATTTTTAGGACTCTGCGTACGGGGGATATCACCCATCTTACTATGGGTGATGAGCAGCCTTCATTTTCAGCCCGATTTTGCGAGCGGTTTGAAAACGAAGATGAAAGGCACTGACAGAAAATAAGAGCTTTTGGCTCTCGTTTATATTTAATATTTAAAGGAGGAGATATACGATATGTTGGCACTGGCTATTATACCCGGCATTATCCTGTTTGTGATCGTATGGAAGTTCGATACGATCGAAAAGGAGCCGCCGCAGCTTCTTGCAAAGCTGTTTGTTTGCGGAGCCCTTACTCTGATAACGGCAGTTCTTGCCGGATTTTGGGGTGGACGGCTTTTGCATTTTCTTATTAGGGACCGCGGCTCCATCGTCTTTTTATTTATCAACTGTTTCATCCTTACAGGACTGGTTGAAGAGGGCGGTAAGTATATAGTGATAAGGCTTTTGACATGGAAGGATCGGGCCTTTAACTACACCTTTGACGGCGTTGTTTATGCGGTAACAGCATCCATTGGTTTTGCAGTGGCTGAAAATGTTATGTATGTCATAAGGGACGGATCAAACCCCTTTAGAGTCCTGTTTTCTGTGCCGGGTCATGTTTTAACGGCTGTTTTCATGGGTTATTTCTATGGCCTTTCCCGCTACGAGGAGGGCGTTGGTGAACCGGAAAATGTAAGGCGACATACGGCAGAAGCCATCATTTTCCCGGCTCTTATGAACGGATTATATGTGATCTGCCTTAGCACAAAAAGACCGGTATATATCGTGATCTTTGCAGTTTTAGAGATCTTCCTTTTTGTGGTAGCAGCCAGGAATTTTATCAGGCTTTCAAAGAACGATACGCTTATCCCCGGAATGGAGTATACGGTAGCGGAAGGAGGATCTGATGAGAGTAAAATGTGATTATTGCCGGCAGATGATAGATGAGGGCTTAAAGCAGTGCCCTCACTGCGGAGCCTCCATTTCTTCCGCAAATCGAGTATCCAGCGGTCAGCCCAAGACCATAGAGGAGCTGCAGCAGTGGTACAAGGATCATAATCTCCCTCCGGAAGAGGTTACCAGGTTTTTCATCGGCAAGGACTATAAGGAGCCCAAGGCTTTCGGTATCTACAAGGCAGATAATGGCGACTTTGTAGTTTACAAGAACAAGGCTAATGGGGAGCGTGCCATCCGTTATCAGGGTGTTGATGAGGGGTATGCGGTAAATGAGCTTTATCAGCGCCTTAGGAGCGAGATCGCGGATCAGAAGGAACACAACGCAAAAAAAGGCGACGGGAAAAAAGGAGATGAAAAGTTTACCATCAGTGATTTCCTGTTCTTGATCTTCGGGATGCCTTTTGTCTGTCCTATATTTGGGCTGCCATGGCTTATTATCATTCTGATCGCAGGAGCTATCCTTGATAAAAGCCCGGCAAGCGGATACTACAACTATAACGGTACGGATTATTATTATCAGGGATCAACCTGGTATGAATATGATTCGGATACGGATTCCTGGGGTTATGCTTCAAACAGCTCTGAGCTTAGTTCCATAATCAATGAGGATACTTATAGTGATTACGGTACCAGCGATCATTCCGGTCAGAAGTTTGAGGACAGTACCTGGTACGATACAGGAACTTCGGATGACAGTGATGACTGGGATTCGGACAGCTCCTGGAGTTCCTGGGATAGTGATTCCTCTTGGGACAGTGGATCTTCCTGGGATTCGGGCGGCAGCGACTGGGATTCCGATTGGTAAAAAATAATAAAATAATAATAAAAAAATAATATTTTGATCTTTTAAACCTTTTTCCCTCCTCATGTGTATATAAAGTGAAAGGACCTTTCACGGAGGAAGATATGCAACTTACATTACAACAGGCAATGGAGCTATTTGAACTCAGCGTTTTTCGGGCTTCGTTCTATATTTGCAAGAACAGGCAGGATGCAGAGGATATCTGTCAGGAGACTTTCCTTGAATATCACAGCACCAGAAAAAGCTTTGAGGATGAGGAGCATCTGAAGGCATGGCTGCTTCGGGTATCCATCAATAAGTCACTCAACCTGAGCAGGAGCTTTTGGCACAAGAACAGAGAGACTCTCGAGGATTTCGAAGAGGCACTGGAGCAGGCGCCGCCGGAGGATTCCGGATTACTTACAGCAGTCCTTGAGCTCCCGAAAAAATGCAGGGTGATCATCCATCTGTTTTACTATGAAGATTACTCGGTAAAAGAGATATCACAGCTCCTTCGCGTTAGTGAAAATACGGTAAAAAGCCAGTTGCATAGAGGCCGGATGTTACTTAAAGAAAAGCTGAAGGAGGGATGGAGCGATGACGAATAAAGAAAGATACAAAAAAGCGGCAGAGATCATTGTACCTTCCGGCAGCAACGATTTTTTACAAAACGTGGAGGGACGTACAATGAAGATGAGAAGTAAAAAGATAATAAAGACAGTTGCGGCAGCATTTGCGGCAGTGATCCTGATAGCGGCAACGGGTACAGGCGTATACGCAGCAGATATCGGTGGGATCCAAAAGTCCGTAGGCATATGGCTTCATGGGGACGTAGCAGACGTTACGATAAAAGAGGTAGGCGACGGACAGTTTGAGGTTACATATCCCGACGGCAGCGTTAGGGGCTGCGGCGGAATGGAAGAGGACGGCCACGGCGGTATGCGTGGTGTCAGCATGGAGAGCATGATCGCACAGCTTCGCACATCTGTTGAGTGTGAGCAGGATGAGGATGGCCGTATCTGGATCTATATCAGGGATCATAAGATCGATGTTACAGATCAGATCGATGAAAAGGGCTATGCTCAGGAAAAGGTAAAGGACGGATTTCTTGCGGACTATATCACGGTTATCTGGAGAGAGGATGGCAGCTGTGCCATATCTACCAGCCATAGCGGTTTTGATTCACCTGAGAAACTGATGCAAAACACCAGATAGGATATTATAAAAATGTTAAAGAAACGCTTTCCGGGACTTTCGGGAAGCGTTTTGTAGTGTTATAATGTCAAAGTCACGCGTAAACCCAATGAAAAGGGAGGAGTTATTTATGAAAAAGAAGTTGATGGCAATGGCACTTGTAGTAGCAGTGATGGTTGCAGCAGTACTGGGTGTTGCGGCAGTTCCGCAGAAGGCGCTTGCAGCTTCTAAAAAAGCATTTTATATTGGTTCTCTTTTGACAGAGGAAATGGACGGTAGCGCGTGCATCACTTCCGTAAAGATCAAAGACGGAAAGCTTATACTTAAGGGAACCGTTACTAAAGCAAAGAGTCTTAAGGACTATGAGTCTGGAAACGGCACCCTTCTTAAGAGCAAGAAAAGGACATTTAAGATGACTAAAAATTGCACATTCTGGGGAAGTGGCGGAGAAGCAGGTCTCGAAAAGATTTCAAAGACTGAGCTTATGGATGCAGCAACGCAGTATACAGGACTGGGCTTGTTTATATATACAAATAAGTCGGGAAAAGTCTACAAGATGGTAATTGCATCATAATTCAACTAAAGCGGAAAATAGCGGAGGAGAGTGTAAAAAAGACATGACTAAGTGGATCATAATAGGAGTAGTAGTACTTCTTGTACTATGGTTTGTCGCCAGCTACAACAAACTGATACGTTCGAAAAACAAGGTGGAAGAAGCTTTTTCTACCATGGATGTATATCTTAAGAAGCGTTTTGACCTGATCCCTAATCTGGTTGAGACAGTTAAGGGCTATGCAAAGCATGAAAGCGAGACGCTGGACAGGGTCATTGCAGCAAGAAATGCAGCCGGAAGTGCTCAAAGCACTAAGGAGCGTATGGATAATGAAGCAGCTATAAGCGGTGGCCTTCGAAATATCTTTGCCCTTGCGGAAAACTATCCCGAACTTAAGGCCAATGAAAATTTCATGGACCTTCAGGGACAGCTACAGAAGATCGAGGAAGATATCGCCAATTCCAGAAAATACTACAATGCAACGGTACGTATCTTCAATAACAATGTGATGACCATACCTACCAACATAATCGCTTCTATTTTTCATTTTGAAAAAGAGCCTATGTTTGAGGTTGCGGACGCCACAGAGCGTGAAAATGTTAAGGTGAGCTTCTGATGAAAAGGATTGGTTCTTTTTTTGCAGCCCTTTGCCTTATAATGTGCTTTTGTATGCTGTCGGCAAGTGCGGTATATGCGGATGACACCGTAGAGTATCATGATTCCGATCCCCAGGATTACATTACAAAGAATTTTAATGTCTGGGCAGAGTTTGATACGTCTCACACGGCAACCATAACCGAAGAGATATGCGTGGATTTTGTTACGGCGCATCACGGCATTACAAGAAATATCCCCAAGGCAACAGATGGCACATACGAGATAAAGAATGTTTCCGTAAACGACTATAAGTACTCGGTGAAAGATGAAGACAACAATGTGATCATCAGGATAGGAGATGCAGATAAGTATCTCACCGGTGATCAGACTTTTGAGATCTTTTATGAGATCGAATACGTGAAAGATACGGACAGCTCCGCGGATTTTCTGGCGCATAACATGCTTCCTACGGAGTGGCAGACGTCGATCCGCGAGGCCTATCTCAGCATTACCATGCCATCTGAGATCAACTGGGAAGATATGTATGTTTATTTCGGAGAGTATGGCACCAGTGACGACGGGCTTTGGCTGACTAAATTTGACTACGATATAGACGGAAATACCCTTAATCTTTACGGACAGGATCTGGATAAAGGATTTGGTCTTACCCTTCGTGATACCAATCTTCCCGATGGATACTGGTCGGATGCCATATCCTATGCGGAGGCCCATAAGGGCACACTTAGGATCATAATCATCATTTGTGCCATAACCGCGGCCCTTGCAGTAATCTTATGGCTCTTTTTTGGCAGGGATGAGGCCATTATTGAAACTGTGGAGTTTTATCCTCCTGACAATATGACTCCTGCCGAGATCGGATATGCTATTGATGAGGATATTTCGGATGGAGAGATGATGTCTACCGTCTTTTATCTGGCGGATAAGGGCTACATTACTATAGAACCGGTAAAGGATCACTTTGTTCTTAAAAAAGTCAAGGATGCCGGTGCCAATGAACCCCAGCATGTAAAAACCTTTCTTAACGGACTTTTTAAAGGGAGAAAGAGCTTTAGGACAGATAAGGTTCCCACTTCGTTTTTACAGCCTTTTATGGATGCAAAATCTAATGTGTCGGAGGAGTACATTGAAAAGCGAGATGTGGTCTTTACAGTGTCATCTGCTATAAGCCGATATGCATGTTTCCTCTTTTTGCTTATAAACATGGCAGCTTATTGCCTCGTACTTGACGGTCAGTTTGACGGGATCTATCTGGCGGTATTTCCGGTGGCGATATCACTTTTTGGAATGTTTATGGCCTGCCGGGGAATAGATAATTTCCACGTTCGCCGAGGTGATGGCATCATCAGGATCATGGCAGGTTCTGTAATATATGCCAGTCAGATCCTTATCACTCTCTGGTTATTTGATAACCTGCCCATGGGAACTTACACTTATACGTATCTGATCTCATTGGTGGTAATCTTTATTGCCATGCTCTTTATGCAAAAGAGATCCACCGATAATGCTCAGCTTATGGGCCGGATATACGGTTTTCGCCGTTTTATAAAGGATGCGGAGTATGACAGGATCGTCTCCCTTTGTGCGGAGGATCCCGAGTATTTCTATCACATCCTTCCATACGCGGCTGTTTTGGGACTTGAGACTAAGTGGACAAAGCATTTTGAGAATATTTCGATCCCGCAGCCTGCGTGGTATCGCTCGGATGATGCCTTTGTTTATTCGCCCATCTGGTGTCATGAGATTATCCGTTCATGTACCAAAGATGCGGTACCTGCATCTCCTTCAGGAGGATCTTCCGGAGGCTATTCGGGCGGCTCCTCGGGAGGCGGCTTCTCCGGTGGCGGAGGAGGCGGCGGCGGTGGCGGCGCCTGGTAAGTATTCAAATAAAAAGGGTAGTCGGTTTATCCGGCTACCCTCTTTTTTACTTAACTGTTATGGTGACCTTCACGGTCTTTTTGGCAGGAGCGTAGGTTTTGTTTCCTGCAGCACTTACTTTGAGTTTAAGGATATAGGTTCCTTTTTTAAGACCCGAAGATACGGTGATGGCACCGGTCTTTTTATTTACAGAGATCTTTGCATCTGCCTTTTTGGGGCTTACCGAAACCTTTGCATATGTAAGCTTTCCTCTGGCACCGGAGATCTCAAGGGCTTTATCGCCGGAGATTTTGACCTTGCCTTTTGAAAGCTTTGCATAGCCTATCTTGACATTCTTTGCGGCTACCGCAAGGGTGTTTTTCTTTGTCCCGGCTGAGCCTACGGTAACAGTGCAGGTGGCACTATAGTTTTTGCCACTTTCGGTACTTGCAGTAAATGTGATGGTTGCCGTTCCGTTTTTCTTTGCAGTAATAACGCCTGCGGCGTCTGCGTCTGCAACATCGGGATTGCTGGATTCCCAGCTCATGTATGCTTTCTCATAAGCACCCTTAGGGGAGATCGTCAGCTTCGGCTGGAAGTATTCTCCTTTTTTAAGGGTAACGGAAGGGGTATCAATATTTAGCTTTTTAATGGATTTAACAGTAGTCGTCTTTGGATCGTAAACATGGAGTATAAGGGTCTTTGTGATCCCGTTATGAGTCTTTCCGGTAATAGTCACATCTCCAACGCCTTTTATTGCGATGTTTTTACCATTTTTGGGAACGGCTACCTTTTCATCTGAAGAGGTAAGCTGGAGCCTGCTTGAGGTTGCATTTCCAGGAAGAACGGTGCTCTCAAGCCAGTAATTATCCTCCGCAATAGATACCCAGTCCTCATATTTGGCAAAGAACAGGGCAGTAGCAGCTACAGCGCTGCTGTCCTCCACAAATTCGGGAACAAAGGTGGTTTCGCCTGTTAGATAACACTCGTCCAGCGGAGTATGGCTTTCCTTTTCAAACCAGCCGGTAAATACGTATCCCTCTTTTTCGGGATATACGGGCGGCTCAACAAGGCCACTCCAAAGAAGTTGCTTCTCGCTGCGGAAGATCTTGCCGTCTACTTCATAATTGACAGTTGTGTGTCTGAAAGGTACCTGATCTAAGTATTTGTTGGCAATAGCCTGACGGCTCTTTATAGAAAGCTTTAGATTGTTGATGATCTTGTCATAGTCCGTTGCCGCTTCATACATAGGATCATCGGCATGCCATCTTTTGTAGTCGGCCTTCTGTGAAAGACGAAGCTCGTCACGGTATTGATCCAGAACGCCTCCGTCTGCGGTAAGCTCTGTAAGGGCCTTGTTAAGAACGCTCCAACGCTGGATGATCAGCTTATCAAATTCGGGATCGTTATCCCGAAGAGTATCGAGCCAAAGGCAGGTGGTTGTTGTAAATCCGTTAGGGTTTTCGGATTCGGAGAATTCGTACTGAGGCTCTCCCCAGGCCATATCAAAGTCCCAAAGGGGACCCCAGAAAAGCTTTCCGTTACGCTCCTTGTAGAGGAAGGCACTGTCTGTGGAAAATGCATCGATGTTCTGTGAGAACTCGTTGATCCACCAGCAATCTGCTGCGGACTGAAGGTCCATCATATCAGCGATCTTTTTGTGTGTGGCAGCGTCTATGCCGCCTTCGGTCATGATAAGGTCTTCCAGCGTCTGTACATAACTGCGGATATATTCGCGCTGTGCTTTTTCTCCTGCAGTAAGTCCGTCTTCGGACTTATAAGAAGGGGTATCGTTAATCAGTGTCTGTCCTGCTTTTGTTGTAAAAACAGTACTTGAAGGCTCATCCGCATTTTGATTTTCTGAGTAGAAGGAAAGGAGATAACCGCCTGTTATATTGGGGTCTCCCGAGAGGTCTGCAACTTTTTCGTCCAGTTTATCGATATTGGTGCGGCTTTTTTCTACCTTTACATTTTCGCTGAGATAGTAGCTGCCAAGATACTCGCTGCCGCTTTTCCCCTCCATAACCACGTCTACGGGAACAAGCTGGGGAGTAAAGAGCATGCCCATCTTTTCTCCCAGCCAATAGGAGATACGGTTTTTAACAAAGGACAGATCATAAGTGTTTGCGATAAGCGCCCAGTCCTTGCTCTCGCCCATACCAAAAAGATCGGTCTTTTCCTTGAGCTGAAGCTTGTAGGGCTTTTTTGGAGCAAGCCAGGTGGTATTTCCACGTCCTCTTATATAATCAAGCTGAAGCGGCGCGGTAGGAAGCTCATATGAGCCATAGCCGCTCTTGTAGCCTGCCGGAGCCTTGATCTCAACAGTTCCGGTACAACGAACGGAGTGATCCTGACTCGCGTTCATCTCTGCTATAGTCTTGTATTCGCCTCCGGCCTCTTCGTCAATATGAAGTATTACAAGGGGGATCCCATTCTCCGGTGAAGAGGGGGCGCTACTTTCTTTTGCAGATACGCCAAGGGGCGCAAGGCTAAAGAGCAGGGTAGCAGATAACAGGATGGATGTGATCTTTTTGATGGTTTTTTTCATTTTAATTTCCTCGTTTTGCGTTTATAGTTACACTAGATCGGGCGGTCTATTTTAAGAAGTTTGAATTTGGTCCCGGCTTGAAAACAAAGCTCATATTCACTGGTCTCTTCAGGTTCCAGACTGCCTCTTTTCAAGGAATCAAGGTATATCCGAGGGTCTCGATCTCCCTATAGTCTTTTTCGACCTCTACCCGTTTTTTTGAGTTAGATTAAGTTCGTCCATGATCATATCCTCCGTAAGCCAAGTGATCTGCCAGCCCTATGATGATATCACATCATGTCCTTCAATTGTCCCTCAAGGGTTGCGCTTATTAATGCATCAGAGACAAAAACATGATACAATGGATGATATTCGGAGGAGTAAATATGGTTTTTTCTGTTATTACAGCACTATGTGCGGCATTTTTCACCGGAATGGGGATATATGCATGGAAAAGAAAGAAGCCAATGTGGTTTTGGTCCGGAAGTTCAGTGAGTGAGAACGATATTTCCGATGTTGCTGCTTATAACAGGGCCAACGGGATCATGTGGATCTGCTATTCTGCGCTGTTTTGGGTATCTGCAGCCCTTGGACTTAAACATACGGTGGCAGGAGGTGTCGTCCTTATTCTGGGATGTTTGATTGGAACACCGGCACTAGTATTTGCGTATGACAAGATATTTAACAGGTTCAAAAATAAAGAATTTAAGGAACCTTATGGCTATGATCCCCAAAGGGAAAAGCCCATTATCCGTGCATCTATCTGCACCGGAGAGCAGGTGGCGGGATTTAAGGATCTAAATGACGGTAAGTTTCAGGAGATCATGCTGATCCGCGATCAAAAGGACCTGGACACATTTATGAAGACTTACGGGCTTGACCATGTGGATAAGGAATACTGACAGGTCTTGCCTTATGGGCGGCGACATGCTATCATAAGGGCATATAAGCAGTGAAACAAAGGCGTTTCATCCTATGGGATGAGGCGCCTTTTTGTGTATCTTTTGGGGGAGGTGTTTGTATGGCAGCATTTGACAGGATAAAAAGCGGGATACCGGAGATGGATCAGGCGCTTGATAATATACGTCTTGGCGATAATGTGGTATGGAGGGTTTCGGAGCTTTCGCAGTTTAAGCTTTTTATGGAACCCTATATCGAGCAGGCCATAGAAGATAAGCGAAACATCATCTACTTTAGGTTTGCAAGCCATGAACCTCTTTTGGAGGAACGTCCGGAAATAAAAAGGGTAGATGTTCCCCTGTCTCACAGGTTTGAAAACTTCACCATAGATATCCATAACGTTATTGATGCAGAAGGTAAGGATGCTTTCTATGTATTTGATTGTCTTTCAGAGCTTCAGACTGCCTGGGCGACAGATCTTATGATGGGTAATTTCTTCCGGGTTACCTGTCCCTTCCTGTTTGTCCTGGATACAGTTGCGTTTTTCCCGATCATAAGAGGAAAACACTCCATAGAGGCAGTCAATAAGATCCTTGATACAACCCAGCTTTTCTTTGATGTATATGCTGACAGCAAAAACATATACGTACGTCCGGAAAAGGTATGGAGGAGAAATTCCGATACCATGTTCCTGCCCCATACATATGATCCTGAAAGCGGAGAGTTTCGTCCCATCCTAGATGGCGTAAAGTCCAGCAGATTTTATCAGACCCTTGGCCACGCGCAGCGCTCTGCCCAGGAGCAGTACGCCGATTCATGGGACAGGTTTTTTAACAGAGTTAAAGCCCTCAATGAAAGTGGCGTTGATATAACAGAAGAATGCGACAAGATGTGTGATATCATGATGACTCGCGATGAAAAGATGCGGGAGATGGTAAAAAGGCATTTTTCTGTGGAAGATTATTTTGCCGTGCGCGATCACATGATAGGCACGGGGATGATCGGCGGAAAAGCCTGTGGAATGCTACTTGCAAGAGCAATAATCAGAAACAAGGAGCCGGATATCGATGAGGTCCTTGAACCCCATGATTCTTTTTATGCAGGCTCGGATCTTTATTATACATACCTTGTGGATAATGATCTTTGGGATGCAAGGATAAAGCAGCGCAGTGATGACGGTTACTTTTCTCTTGCGCAGGAATTTGCCGATAAGATCATGGGCGGCACCTTTTCAGATCATATGCGGGAGCAGTTTGTCAGGATAATAGAATATTATGGTCAGGATCCCTATATCATCCGCTCCAGCAGTATCTTGGAGGATGGGTTCGGAAATGCATTCGCAGGTAAGTACGAATCCGTATTCTGTGTGAATCGGGGAAGTCTTGAAGAACGCATCGCCGAGTTTGAGCATGCTATCAAAGTGGTATACGCAAGTTCCATGAGCCTTTCCGCTCTGGATTATCGCAAGCGCCGCGGTCTTGACAAAAAGGACGAGCAGATGGCTCTTCTTATACAGAGGGTATCGGGATCCTACTACGGATCATATTATATGCCCTGTGCGGCCGGCGTAGGATATTCCTACAGTCCTTACAAGGTCATGAAGGACTCGGATCCTACGGCAGGAATGCTGCGTCTTGTTATGGGCCTTGGCACATCGGCCGTTGACAGGACAGAGGGGTCATATCCCAGGATCGTCAATCTGGATATCCCCGAAAAGACAGCCTATTCTTCCTCCGCAGACAAGCATAAATTCTCGCAGGGAAAAGCAGAAGTTATTAATATGGCGGAGCAGAAAATGGAAAAACTACCCCTTGATAAGATGGAAGAGTATATCCCAGGGTATCTTGACAGGATCCTTTTGGAGCATGATCATGATGCCGAGCGGCGCCTTAGGGAGACCGGACGCAACAGAACGGTAAAGTTTATCTCCTGCAAGGGACTGGTAGAAAACGAGCAGTTGATGGAGCATATGAAGCGTATGCTTCATTGTATCCAGGAGGAATATGATTATCCCGTAGATACGGAATTTACCATCAATATTTCGGAAAACGGGGAGTATTCCGTAGATCTTTTGCAATGCCGTCCTCTCCAGGTTCAAAAAAGTGAAGGGGGAGTAGTAGTGCCAAAGGATATCCCGGAGGACAGTATCTTCCTTGAAAGCAAGGGAGCGTCTATGGGTATGTGTAAAACTACGGAGCTTGACATTATAGTGTATGTGGATCCGGTAGGTTATTACGACATGCCTTACAGGGATAAAAGTCTGGCAGCGCATCTTGTGGGAAAGATAAACTGGCATTACCGCGAAAAGAACAAGCACATGATGCTTATCGTTCCGGGACGGGTGGGGACATCATCTCCGGAACTTGGAGTCCCCACAACCTTTGCTGATATAAGCGCCTTTGAGATCATATGCGAAACGGAAGAGACAAAGGCAGGATACAACCCGGAGCTGTCCTACGGAAGCCACATCTTCCAGGATCTGGTTGAGGCGCAGATACTGTACACAGCCGTATTCAATAATGAGAAGACCATCCATTTTTGCCCGGAAAAGCTGGAGTCATCGGAGGATCTTATCAGGGAGTTTGAACAGGATGAAAGGCTGACGGATATAATTCATGTTTATGATGTTTCTGATAGAAACTGTAAGGTATATAACGACGTGGCAAATGAGCATCTGATGATTACATATAGCAAATAACCTCAAAACATAGTAAAATGGAAGCAGTGTAGGCAGATCCCCGCGCATCGAAACACCGTATGCAGAAAGGAGAAGCATCATGTCAGAAGCTTCCATGATGGAACAAAAGAATAAGACGTTAGAAACTATGGTCAATCAAGTGCCGGAGCAGCTTCAGCATGAGAATGACCTTGTCCATCAAAATATGATCGCCGGCCAGTATACCGTCCTTGAAAAAAGCGATATGCTAAAAAACGGTAGTTATAAAACGGGGAAGAAGACTCAGCAAAAAAGCGGTCATAAGAATTCTCCGGAGATGGTATTGATCCTCGAAGAGGCCGACGCCCTTGAGATGCTCATCAGCTCGCTTTCATTTGATACAAGTGACGCAGGAACTTTTATGTCCGTTGCGGATACCCTTATTGACCGTATGAAGCGGCTTGTGGAAAAGTGCGATGCTTATTTGGAGAAGAAAACGCCAAAGAGCTCATTCGGAAAAGCACGCTATCGTATGGTTACGCAGATGGCAGATACGCTGGATCGCGATATCATTGGCCTTCAGGATAAGTCGCAGGCTTTTTTGGAACTCCCTGCGGAGGAAAAGGCCCGGGTCAATACCTGGGAAGAGTTTCTTAATTGGGAGAGAGTAGAGGTCTTAAGAAACGGCGAGAATGATGTCAAGATCTCAAAAAGCGGCGGTAATACTTCCGATGTCCTTATAGTTGAAAAGGGTAAAGAAAAGTCCTTTTTTAAACATGAAGAGGCGCTTTCCACGCTTGATATCAAGAGAATTTATGCAGATCATAAAAAGAAGTTCTTAAATGGACGGAAACCCAAGGATTTTAGAAATGATCCTGCAGAATACTATGCTAATGAGTTTTTTAAGGCATTTTATATCCACTGTATCGAAATGTACGAAATGAGGCCCTATGCTCAAAGATATCTTAAGGGTATTTTTTCCGGAGATGGTTTTGAAGACATAAAGAGTTTTACTAAAAAATTGAATGAGATCGCAAATTACAGGAATATTAACGATGTTATTTCGGATATTGAAAGTATTGAATCCGAGACGGAACGCAATGCGATCAAAAAGCGGGTGGGGGACATCTTCACCGCTATGCGAAAGGAAGCATTATCCTCCGACCTGGCTGAGAGGGTAGCAAAGATAAGTCCCGGCGAGACCCTTGCAAAGCGTAATGTGGCAGCCAGCCGTGTTGCAAAACTTCTTGGGATAAGTTCTGTTCTTCCGAAAAGTGAGATGGTTGCCATAGAGGCGGATGGGAAAAAACAATACGGCGTTCTCATGGCCGAGGCAAAAGGGATCCCATTTTACAAGTTCTATTACGACCAAGTTGGCGAGGAATATAAAAATAAAAAGCTTATTTATTCCCCCGACGCCATGAGGGATCTTATGAACCTTCAGATCCTTGACACTCTTTGCGGTCAGACGGATCGCCATATCGCCAATATTATGGCAGACGTAGAAATAAGGGAAATTGACGGGGAGCAGAGGGTTATCATTAAAAAAATTACGGGAATAGACAGTGATCTTAGTTTTGG
>JAEELH010000190.1 GCA_016288825.1 Lachnospiraceae bacterium
CGAATAACATTGATAAGATAGTTGGCTTCATTGGTTGATACTTGATCTAAAATGTAAGGAGAGACGGTAATGACAGTACAATTGATCCTGGCGATAGTTTTTATCACGCTGGCACTTGTCTTTTATACAATCGGCGTTTGGTGGGAGCGTAGGAACGGATCCTTGAGAATAGTACATTTTGTTTTCTTTTGCATGGGTCTTGCGTGTGATATTACTGGTACGACGATCATGTCGGTTATGGCAAAAACTGGGAATATAAATGCAGATGGTGGAATGGTAAGTATTCATGGGATCACAGGAGCGATAGCAATAGTGTTGATGTTGCTACATGCTTTATGGGCTTTAATCGTGCTTGTAAGAAAAAGGGACTCTGAAAAACATAACTTTCACAGGTTTAGCATGTTTGTTTGGGTTATATGGCTTGTACCATATCTTATTGGAATGATAATGGGGATGAAAGGATAGATGTGATTCAAAAAGAGATTTCCATACCTGGGATATTGAAAAGGGAGAGCCTATGCTTTGCATGATGGAAATGCTATCTTAAGGGAAGGGCATTAATATGTTAAAACGAGTCATTATCGGACAGGTGCTTCTTATCATCTGCTGTATCATATACATCCTCTGGTGGTACCGGGGATTTAGGCCGGGATCGACGGTGAGCCGTGTGGGAGGGATCAATGGCATACTTCTATTCCTTACGATGGCGGTTGGAGTTGCCGGGCTGGCGCTGACACTTATATCGCTTCCAAGATCTGCGGAGCCAATGATAAATCCGATGTATATAATCATCGCCGGGATCGTAGGGTATGTGGTGTTCCTAATTATAACAAAGATGTGCTTTCAGAGGGCAGTGACTACAGAACTGTTTCTTATCACCGGATGGACGATGCTGGAGGTGGCGGTTGTCAACAGGTTAAACGCAGCGGGAGCCCTTACTATGAATGAGATGATCATTATGCTTGCGGTGATCATGGTAGCATTCATTATCAGCATGATCCTGTATGTAGCATATTACAGGATGGATGAAATGAAAGCCTTTTATGCCGCAATGGTTCCGCTTGTTACGGAAGGGGCCACGATGGCAGTGCTAGTGGGAATGATGATAAAAAAGACATAGTCTGAAAAAACGGCATCTCCGGTAGTTCGGGGATGCCCTTTTTTGATGATCAAAGTTTTATATTACGTAGAACCAAGCCTCGTCCTGTTCGAAATCGCCTGTATCAATGAGCTGGCCGTCCTTGCCTTTCATCACAAGCTCCTGATTCTTGATGGTGACTCTGGTCCCCTCGGGAACGGAAGCAGTGATAAATGCATTGGAGCCGATAACGGAGTTTTTGCCGATAACGGTCTTGCCGCCGAGGATGGATGCTCCGGAGTAGATAGTGACATTGTCTTCGATGGTAGGGTGGCGCTTGACTCCGTGAAGGGCCTGACCTGCAGCGGTAGAAAGAGCGCCCAGGGTTACGCCCTGATATACCTTGACATGATCACCGATCTGGGTGGTAGAACCTATAACCACGCCGGTTCCGTGATCGATGAAAAAGTACCTGCCGATAGTAGCTCCGGGGTGGATATCGATTCCCGTAGCAGAATGCGCATACTCTGTCATCATCCTGGGGATGAGGGGCACATTGAGAAGGAAAAGCTCATGTGCCAATCTATTGATGGTGGTAGCCAGCAGACCGGGATAGGAGAGTATGATATCGTCCTTGTTGTAGGCTGCCGGGTCTCCATTGTAACTTGCGGTCAGATCCGTGTCCACAAGATCCCTGACATGGGGGATCTTATTGCAGAAGGTAAGTGCAAGGCAGTATGCCTGCTCCTCCATCTTGACGGGATCTGTATTTTCCGGTGCATCATACTTGAGCACGATGCCTATCTGCTTTGAGAGGTTGTAAAGCACATCCTCTATAAGTACTGTAAGATTACCCTGAAGGGAATAACTTTTATAAACCTGATCTCTGTAGTAGCCGGGAAAGACTATCCGAAGAAGCTTCTGGATGATGGTACGGATAGCCTCCTTATCAGGCTGGTTAAAGGGTGTCAGTGTATCGATGTCACGTCCGGATTCGTAGTCGGTCAAAATCGTATTGACCAGATGGCCGACTTCCTTGGTGCCGCTTTCTCTGCAAGTCATGATAAAAAACTCCTAAATAAAAACTGATTCTGTAAAATAAGGCTCAATGCCGTCTGCTGTCTGGTAAGCGGCATCCTTGACCCAGCCCTTGACGCCGGATTCGGTCTCTATGAAAAGGCTGGTCTTGCCGTCCTTGCAGTAGTATTTGGTAACATCAAGCTGTGTGCCGGCTTTGAGTTTTATCTTTTTCTTTTTGGCATTCTTTTTGATCGTCTTAAGATCGGGTGTCGTATAGACATACATGGGATGCTTCAAAGTATGAGACCAGTCCTCCATATTGTAGTAGGGAGTACCGTCCTCAAGATACTGAACATGTATGCTGGCGGAAATATCATAGGTACCGTTGGTCTTGGCCTTGAGTGTGCCTTTTTTCTTATTGACAGTAACCATCTGAAGCTTGCCGTTTTTGTTGGCAGTATCGATGCAACCAAAATCAATGGTGCATCTCCACTGTCCCAGGCCTGTGCCGGTTCCGAAGAAAACGTCCATGCTAAGATGATTGCCGGATACTTCGGGGGCCTTAGTGCTGTATGCGGTACAGTAGTCTATGTCGTCCTCATCAGTCATGGTGAAAAGCTCACGAAGCCAAGCGGACTTTACCAGTGCGAACTTGCCGGTAGCAGGCTTGTACTGATAGAAGCGGGGATCCGTCATATCACTGTCATCAAGCAGATTAAAGAATAAAAAGACACTGCCGTTTTCCAGCCGGATAAGGCGAAGTGAATTGGTGTCGCGGACAAAATTCTTTTTAGCTTTGGTAGAAGCAGCGTCATACTCAGCCTTGTCGGCCGTGACAGATTCCTCGTCATCAAAGTAAAAATACATGGGATTTTTGTCGGCCAGAGTCTGGGTGGCTGTCTTGCCGGTATCGGAAGCCTTGAAAGTCACCTCTATATCTGTATATTGTCCGTCTCCATCCTCGGATCCAACGGGTTTGAAACTAAAAATGTCATTTTTACCGTCGCCGGTCACGTCGATCTTGGCCGTCTTGTTGTATGAAGTGTAAGCAAAAAGCGGCTTATTGACTGTGGTATATATCTTGGCAGATGCAACGGGTGCGTTAAAATTAGCACATCCCAGTGCCAATACTCCTGTAAGGATAATTGATGTCAGTTTTTTCTTGTTCATAGTATACCTCCGTGTATAACCATCTAAGGAAAGGCTTTGATAAGCGTTTCTTAAGGTTTAATATACCATTTTACGTAGGGATTTACCACAGTTTTTGTTGGAAAAGTGCTATAAATAGGATATAATTGGGTCTATGGATATAAAAATGAGCAAAGTCCTTACGGGGCCGGCACCTTCGGTTTTTAATCTGGAGAGCTGTAATCTGAGCGGATTATCACTTCGGGAAGCCAAGCGGGAGATAGATCGCAGGCTTCTTGAGGGAGAGTGCGCCTTTCCGGCGGATCTGGCTCGGGGCGATACGGTTTTCCATAGGGTTATGAGAGAGTATGCCGGTCGTAGTGCGGATATCCTCAGCGGTGGTTATTCGGAGTCTCCGGTTGCTATCTTTGGAGACGGTGAGAAGGCCCGGGAGCTTGCAGAGGGACTTCGGAAAAGACATGTCTGCTGTGATGTATATCCGATTTCGGACTTAGAACCATCTGAGGATGGACCCAGGACTCAGGGAGATGTACTCAGGATCGGCAAGTGCACATACCGCATGGCCGTGATCATGGAGCAGGATGCGACCGCCCGCAGTTTTGAGGTATTTGATACACTTCCGCTTCCGGAGACCTTCACTCATATGGGTGAAAAGCTTCATGTGCTGGAGTTTCAAATATACAGGGTGCCGGAGGAGAGGCTTTCGGATACGGAGTCCGAGGCGCAGAGTATCGTTTCGGACCTTATTGGCAAAAAGCTTCATGAGTGTATAGTAACTCCGGATTCGGACTACCTTAGATATTATCACTATGAGCTTTCAGGGGCGTCTGTTTACTTTGTTTGTAATCAGGGCACCAAGGAGTTTAGGGGAAGGCTGATCATCGAGCATCCTATGCGCAATGCAGCCAATTCCCATCACGAAAAAAATGTCCGTCGTCTTTCTCTTAACACCAAGGCTATGGCGCCGGGGGTGGCATATACCTTTGATTCCTGGTCGGGGATCGTTGACAGGGCGGATTACATGGACGGTTCTTTTTCCATGACACTGGAGCCGGGCAAGAGCATCTTTCTTATTTTAGACAGGACTATTTCAAGTCTTGATGAGATAGGCAGGGCGCTGCCCAAGGATTATCTGGATCTTTTCCATTGCAGGGTCGTTCGCATGGAAGAGGACTGGAGTGCTGCGGAGGATGGCGGATCCGGTGCCAGCAGAGCTGTTTTTGAAGCAGAGAATAACAAGAGATACTTCCTGGAGATTGCCGATGCAGATGGCGGAGTGGAGTGCTTTGTCAACGGCGAGAGTATGGGAGTTCAGATATTACCGGCTTTTTGGTTTGATCTTAAAAAAGGAGTTAAGCCCGGACGCAACGAGCTGCTGATCGAAGTCATGTCAGAAGGCGGTAGCGGCAAGACGAGAGGCATCCGGCTTATAGAGTTTGGCGTATGATAGAAGATTATCTCAGGGCAAAAAGGATCGGAGACAGACAGGTGTCCAAGTCTCGTGGGCGTGGTGAGTATCCTTATCTCCCCGCGCTTGATGACATGGTTTCGCCTGCTGATATCGCATATGAGGAGCACGTGGGACTTTTGGAGATACCCACGGACCAGATTGTCGGGACCAAGACCTCCGGCAGGAGCAATGCTTTTTCCAGGGATTTCATGCCTGTACTGGAACCGGACAGTGAGTTTGCAACCAAGTGGTCGTCTCTTTATGATTCCCAGCTTCAGGAGGGTATCAGGGACGCTATCAAGGTCTATGAGTACCGCAGGCGCTTTTATGTCCAGGAGGGCAACAAGCGTGTCTCCATTACCAAGTATGTGGATGTATCCAGTATTTTGGGAGACGTTACCAGGGTTGTTCCCAAGTGGTCTGATGATCTTGACACCAGGATTTACTACGAGTTCCTGAAGTTCTACAGGGTCTGTCCTTTTTATGAGATCGCATTTACTCAGGAGGGTGGCTACGAGCGTCTGGCCGAGGTGATGGGTGAGAATCTTGAACAGACCTGGCACGAGGAGTCGGTAGAACTTTTGAGAAGTGCCTTCAGATCATTTGAGAGAGTGTATTTTTCATGCCATGGTGATAAGCTTTCCATTACGGCGGGAGATGCTTTTCTGATCTATACCCAGGTATATGATGTCCCTTCCATCATAGGTATGGACGAGGGACTCATGATCAAGCACATGGGCAAGCTTTGGACGGAATTTTTGGTTGCTGATACCGATGACAAGATCTCTTTGGTAGAGACTCCCGATGCCGGCAAAAAGGATACGGGTATCCTGGGCACGGGCTTTGGAAAAAGGACCAGAAATTATACGGCGGACAAGCCTCTTAAGATAGGCTTTATTTTCGATAAAACACCTGATACATCAGCATGGAATTATTCTCATGAGCTGGGACGTAATCACCTGGCAGATTGTTTTGAGGGCAGAGTAAGTACGAAAGCGTACTACTCCTGTGCTACGGATGAGGATGTCAGGCGTGCGGTTGATGATGCGGCTTCTGAGGGCTGCGAGGTTGTGTTCACGATATCACCCTCGCAGATGCCTGAGACTCTTCGGAGTGCTCTGCATTTCCCAGATATCAGGTTTATGAACTGCTCCATCAATCTGTCACACACCAGTGTCAGGACCTACTACGGCAAGATGTTTGAGGCAAAGTATCTGATGGGCGCTCTGGCGGCAACAGCGGCGGAGAATCATCGCATCGGATATCTGGAGGGATACCCGCTTTACGGTTCCATTGCCAATATCAATGCTTTTGCGGTAGGTGCAGCCATGGTGGACCCTAAGGCAGAGATCTATCTTTCCTGGTCAAGTCTTAAGATGGGAGAGTGGTGGCAGGAACAGATCATCAAGGAGGGGATCAAGGTATTCTCCGGTCAGGATCTCATCGCACCGTCACAGACCTCCATGGAGCATCGTGAGTATGGCGTTTATATCCGTGAGGATGACGGCAGTACAGTTAATCTTGCGACTCCGGTTTGGGACTGGGGACGCTACTACGAGCTTATAGTAAAGACCATTTTTGACGGAAGCTATGATCACCAGCCGGTGGATAAGACACGGGCACTCAATTACTGGTGGGGGATGGGTTCCGGAGTTATAGATGTTATAATGTCACAAAAGCTTTCCTATCAGACACGCAAGATGATTACCGCCCTGCGTCACGGGATAGTCTGCGGTAACATACACCCCTTTGACGGTGAGTTGCGTTCAACCACAGATATCATACAGGGGCCGGATGGCGGACGACTTTCCAATGATGCGATCATCCGTATGGATTGGCTTTGCGACAACGTTATAGGCGAGATACCCAGGATGGATGAGATCCGCGATGAGGCAAGATCCTCCATAGAGGTCAGCGGTGTTGTGGAGGACAAGAAATGAAGATCCTTGTTCTGGCCGATGTAGAGAACAGGGGACTATGGGATTTTTACGAAAAGTCTAAGACAGAGGATATCGATCTGATCATATCCTGCGGAGATCTGAATCCGGACTACCTGCAGTTCCTTGTTACCATGACGTCATTGCCCCTTCTGTATGTCAGGGGCAATCATGATAAAAAATATGATCATAATCCGCCGCTTGGGTGTATACCGATAGATGATACCATATATAATTTCCGGGGGCTTCGTATTCTGGGCCTGGGCGGAAGTATGCGTTATCATGATGGTACGGATATGTATACCGAGTCCGAAATGCGACATAGGATCAGCAAGCTTCGTAAGCGCATGATGATGACAGGCGGCTTCGATCTGCTGGTGACTCATGCTCCTGCAGCGGGATACGGTGATATGGAGGATCTGCCACACAGGGGTTTTCAGTGCTTCAATACTCTGATAGAAAAGTGGCGTCCGAAATATATGGTACATGGACATGTTCATAAGGAGTACGGGCATTTTGTCCGAAGTCGGACTCACGAGACAGGGTGCAGCATTATCAATGCTTATGACGCTTATGTTTTGGAGGTTTCGGATGATGAGCATCCGCCCTATGGCAAGACGGGCTCACCGCTTTATGATATGTATATTTCTATAACCGGGAAGGGAAGGCAATGAGTTCTGACAACAAAGAGAAGCAGTATGAACTGCTCCGCAGATGGATAAGCCGGGATGAGAGGGCCGGTACTAAGGACGCAGTTCGTTATCATAGAATGAAAAAAGAGGCTGATCGTGCCGGTGGAGGAGAGATCCTGAGACTGTATCTATGGTGGTATTTTGACAGGATGACAGGCGTAGACGGCAGCAGTTTTTTTGAAAGCGAGGCCGGAGAACGGTGCATGGCCCTTATCAGGGGAGATGTTTCCGAGGACAGATTGACGGGCTGGGTGCCCTATGTTATCGTTACGATCCTTGTTGTTTTGACAGGTGTACTTATCTTCCTCAATATATATACCGGGAGGCTCTGATATATATGAATTCAAGCGAAGAGATGACGATGTCCGTTTCGCCTATATGCAGGGGTGAGGACGGAAAAAAGTACGCCTATGTTTCCTTCGAGGCAAAAGGACGAAGGGCTGAGGGAGTTATCCCGGCCTGCCGCATAAAATCTGCGGATCGGTTTACTCCGGAGGAGATAGATGCACTTGAGGTTTATATGCGTGAGAATCTGCCTACATTGAAAAAGATGGCGGCGCAGATCAACGTGATGGATGCGTTCCTTAACAACAATAACTAATATGAGGTGATCAAATTGAAGTTTTTTACAACATCCATGGTAGCACTGGTTTTAGCCTTTCTTTTGGCAATGGTAGTCAACCTTCCATTCCTGAGGAGAGACAGTATTTCCCATAAGGGTTCCGGCAAGGGAATGATAGCCGTAAGGGTTATCCTTATATTTGTCATTTTCTTTGTTGCCGGCGGCTTTATCTATTTCAATATTTACTATCATGCTGGAGAGACTGCCGAGGAGGCCATGAAGGGCAGCGAGACAGTCAAGGTTGTTGAGGTGGCTCACGGCAGGATGTTTGACGGACCGGGAGAGGACACGGCACTTGTTTTCTATCCCGGAGCCAAGGTTGATGCCCCGGCATATGCACCTCTTATGATGGCTCTTGCTGAGAGAGGAATAGATGTATTCCTGCCTGATATGCCGATCCGCATGGCTATGTTCGGAAGAGGATTTGCCGCAGATTATGTTGACGCTTATGATTATGATACCTGGATCATGGGTGGCCATTCTCTTGGCGGCGCTATGGCCAGCTTTTTTGCTACAACCCGTCCTGACAAGATCGACGGAATATTGATGCTGGCGTCATATCCCTCAAAACCCATTTTGGAAGATCAGGTTTTGTATTCTGTTCTCGGAACCAGTGACGGTATCATTAACTGGAAGCTTTACGAGGAAGATAAGAAAAACTGGCCCAAGGAAGCTAAAGAGATCAAGATAGAGGGCGGCAACCATTCCGGATTCGGTGATTACGGTCTCCAGCAGGGCGACAATGAAGCGGCTATCTCCAATGAGGTCCAGTGGAGCGCTACGGTCAAGGCAGCACTCCAGATGCAGGCGGAGATAAAAGCAAAGAAGTGACCGGATGTATAGATATATGGTTATAAGGGTATGAAAGGAAATATCATGAGAAGTAATAAGGGTAGAAAAATAGGTGTTGTGCTTCTTGCGCTGCTGATGGCGTTTACGCTTTCGGCCGGACAGATAGCCGTTTCACAGGCGGCATCTCCTTCACTCAAGAAGTCCAAGATCGGACTTACCGTGGGAGAAAAGTATAAGCTTACTGTCAAAAACCTTCCCAAGGGTGCTAAGGTCACATATTCCTCAAGTAAAAAGGCAGTTGCGGCTGTTTCCAAAAAGGGAGTTATCAAGGCAAAGAGTGCGGGCAAGGCAAACATCAAAGTCACTATTAAAAAGAAAAATAAGGTGATCAAAAAGCTTACCTGCAAGGTTACGGTAAGGGCAGTCGGCATTTCTGAGGACGAACCCTACACACCCAAAGTAGATCCTCTTTTTTCAGGAGATAAGAGTGCAAAGCTTGACGATGCATTTGTTAAGCAGACCATGAACTTCTCAATCGATCTTTTTAAGGCGAGTACGACTTCGGATATAGCAGAGGGAGACAATGTTCTTATCTCATCACAGTCTGTTCTTACGGATATGATGATGGCGACAGGCGGTGCCAAGGGAACAAATCTCAGCGAGCTTGAGAAAGTTATGTGCGGCGATGTAGGCTTTGAGACCTTCAGGAAGTCTCTTTCGGACATGAATGCCAGGATGATCTATTCAGATCCGGTGAGATTTCATATCGCTAATTCCGTCTGGATCAGAGATGATGCTGATAGGATACAGGTAAAGCAGGATTTCCTGGATCAGGGACTTAAGTATTATAACGCTGAGTCTTACCAGCTTCCTTTTGACGAGGCCATGGTGACAAAAGTCAATGACTGGGTCAATGACAACACTCTGGGAATGATCCCTAAACTTTTAGATAAGGTCCCCTCGGAGGATGATGTGATGCACCTTATCAATGCACTTGCTTTTGAAGGGGCGTGGGCTGATCAGTATGACGATTATCAGGTGCTTAAGGACCAGACATTTAAGTCCGGTTCCGGACAAGAGTACAAGGTCAACATGCTTTGTGACAAGCAGGGAGCATACCTCAAGGATGATAATGCGGTTGGCTTTACCAGACTTTACAAGGGCGGACAGTATTCATTTGTAGCTATCCTTCCCGATGAAAAGCTTGGGGTTGAAGGTTACCTTAAGTCCATGACCGGTGATTCATTTACAAAGTTCTATAACAGCAGAGAGTACGGCGCAGATGTTTATACCAGACTTCCCGAGTTTAAGTATGATTACAATACAGAACTCAATGGCGCCCTCCAGAATATGGGTATCAAAGAGGCCTTTACACAGGCAGCTGATTTTTCGGGAATGGCTGATACAAAGTCCGGAGCACTTTATATAGGAAAGGTTGTTCACAAGACACATATCGAACTTGATAAGAATGGTACCAAGGCAGCGGCTGTGACAGATATTTCAATGGTAGACGCAACATCCATACAGGATCCTAAGCCTCAGATCAATATTTATCTCGATAGACCTTTCATCTATGCTATAGTTCAGACAGAGACCGGTCTTCCGGTGTTTATGGGAGTGGTTAACAAGTTTTAGGAGGAAGTTATGAATAAGATAGGAAGTTTTTTGAATGAGGCGGGAGTATTCTATCTTGCAACAGTAGATGGTGATCAGCCCAGGCTTCGTCCTTTGGGTATGCATCTTTCCATTGATGATGTAGAGTATTTTGGCGTTGGCGACTTTAAGGCTGTTTACAGACAGCTTTTGGCTAATCCCAAGTGCGAGATCGTAGCTGCCAAGCCCAACGGCCACTGGCTCCGCTATACAGGCAAGGCAGTTTTCGATGATGATCCCAAGTACGCTGAGATCGCACTCAAGGATTCACCGAACCTCAAGGATATTTATAATGAAGAAACAGGCCACAAGATCATGATCTTCCACCTGGAAGATGCCACTGCAGTGGACATCGAGATTATGGGCGAGGGAGAATCCCTATTGTAATTGAGGATATCAATCTTGAACAATCTTTGCTAGACTGGTTGTGATGAAAAACAACAGCAATAATAAATAGCACCGGAGCGTGTGTGATACCCGTAGCGACCTTTGTTTTCCGTCGTCACTTACGCGTCGTATTTTGACGCGTTATGTGACGTGACGAGAAAAATATGAGCGAAAGCGTGTCGCCAAGGGTATTACACCGTCCGGTGCGTTTTTTTATATTCTATTTTTTATACTCGCAACAAGTCTATCATCCGTCTTATCGATGAGGATTACATCATCAGCCTGTATCTCACCTCCAAGTATGATCCTTGCAGACAGCGTTTCAACATGCTTCTGCAAGAACCTTTTGAGCGGCCTTGCGCCGTACACAGGATCAAATCCATTCTCGATAATATAATTTCTTGCAGCATCAGTGAGCTCAACACTAAGTTCTCTGTCTGCGATCCTCTCGTTAAGTTCCTTCATAAGAAGATCTGTAATACTGCCGATGGCCTCTTTGGTCAGAGGTGAGAACATGATAGTCTCATCAAGTCTGTTCAAGAATTCCGGTCTGAAGCTTGCGCGAAGTTCAGCCATGACCATCTCTCTAGCTTCATCCGATATCGTACCATCCTCGGTGATACCGTCAAGAAGAGCACCGGCGCCGATATTAGATGTAAGGATGATGATAGTGTTCTTGAAGTCTACGGTCCGTCCCTGGCTGTCGGTTATACGGCCGTCATCCAATACCTGAAGCAGGATGTTGAATACATCCGGATGAGCCTTTTCTACTTCATCAAAGAGAACTACGGAGTAGGGCTTTCTTCTTACAGCCTCAGTAAGCTGGCCACCCTCATCATATCCTACATATCCGGGAGGCGCTCCGATAAGGCGTGAAGTGGAGTGCTTTTCCATGTACTCGGTCATATCGATCCTGACGATGTTGTTCTCGTCATCAAAGAGGGCAGCAGCAAGTGATTTTGCAAGTTCTGTCTTACCCACACCGGTAGGTCCCAGGAAAAGGAAGGAGCCGATGGGCTTTCCGGGATCCTTGATACCTGCTTTGGATCTGATGATGGCCTCGGTAACCTTTTCGACAGCCTCATCCTGACCGACAACTCTGGATCTGAGCTGCTCATCCAGATGGAGAGTCTTGTTACGCTCGGTTTCGGAAAGCTTGGCTACGGGTATCCCGGTCCATCTGGAAACGATGGCAGCGATCTCATCATCCGTAACGGACTCATGGACCAGTGAGACATCTTTCTTTTTAAGCTGCTCTTCCTTTTCGGCAAGATCCTGCTCGAGCTGTGGAAGCTTGCCGTACTGGAGCTCTGCGGCTTTTTCGTAATCATTGGACTCCTGAGCCTTTTCAATCTCGCTGCGAAGCTTTTCCAGTTCCTCTCTAAGGGAAGAAACACGGCCCACTGCATCTTTTTCGGTTTCCCACTGAGCCTTCTTGGCGGAAAAGTCATCCTGAAGCTCGGAAAGATCCTTTTGAAGGGCATCAAGACGGTCTTTGGAGATGCTGTCCGTTTCTTTTTTGAGAGCTGTTTCTTCTATTTTAAGTTGTGTAATTTTTCTGTTGAGCTCATCCAGCTCTGCGGGCATGGAATCCAGCTCCGTTTTAATGGAAGCGCAGGCCTCGTCCACAAGGTCGATTGCCTTGTCGGGAAGGAAGCGGTCGCTGATATATCTGTCGGAAAGAGTAGCAGCGGCTACGAGAGCAGCGTCGGTTATCTTGACGCCGTGGTATACTTCGTATCTTTCCTTGATGCCGCGAAGGATGGAGATGGTATCCTCAACAGTAGGCTCATCCACCATAACCGGCTGGAATCTTCTCTCGAGGGCGGGATCCTTTTCTACATATTTTCTGTACTCGTCCAAAGTGGTGGCACCGATGCAGTGAAGTTCGCCACGGGCCAGCATGGGCTTCAGCAGATTGCCGGCATCCATGGAACCCTCGGTCTTGCCTGCCCCGACTATGGTATGAAGCTCATCTATGAAAAGGATGATCTGGCCGTCAGACTTTTTGACTTCTTCGAGAACGGCCTTGAGTCTTTCCTCGAACTCACCGCGATACTTGGCACCTGCGATAAGGGCGCCCATATCAAGGGCAAAAACACGCTTGTCTTTGAGAGCCTCGGGAACGTCGCCTCTTACGATACGCTGGGCCAGACCCTCTACGGCTGCGGTTTTACCTACGCCGGGCTCGCCGATAAGAACTGGGTTGTTCTTGGTCTTGCGGGAAAGGATACGGATCACGTTGCGGATCTCCGAGTCTCTTCCTATTACAGGGTCAAGCTTTTTGTCCCTGGCGCGCTGGACCATGTCGTATCCGTACTTCTCCAGTGAATCGTAGGTGTCCTCCGGATTGTCGGAAGTGACACGCTGGTTTCCGCGAACGGTGGAGAGGGCTTCAAGAAATCGCTCTCTTGTAATGCCGAATTCCCTGAACTTTTCCTTGATGGCAGAATTGGGATTCTTGATCATGGAAAGGAAAAGGTGCTCAACGGAAACGTACTCGTCACCAAAAGCCTTTGCTTCGTCCTCAGCGGTGATCAAAACTTCATTGAGTTTTTTGCCCACATAGACATTGGCTCCGCCGGAGACCTTAACTCTTTTTTCCACAAGCGCCTCAGCGTCTGCTTTAAAATAAGGAAGATCTATTTCCATCTTTTCGATGAGTCTGGGGATCAGACCATCCTCCTGCGAAAGGAGGGCAAGAAGGAGATGCTCCTGCTCGATCTCCTGATTACCGTGTTCAACAGCCAGCTTCTCGCAATCATTGATGGCTTGCACGGACTTTTGTGTAAACTTCTGTATATTCATAAAGCCTCACCTCCGAAAATGAATAACTACCTATTTATAAATCGAGTTTAGTTTATCACGAATTAGCACTCTCGTCAAGAGAGTGCTAATTGCGATAGTTGAATGATTATGATACAGTATGGCTTAGTTGATTAGTGCAAATATGGTCTCTTGCGCGGTCAATGGTACCGTACCGCCCGATACAATAGTGTACTTAAATAAATACAAGAATTTTAAATTAGTGCTTGCAATCCGTTGAATTCTAATGTATACTACCACTTGCTGTGACATTGATAGCTATGAAGCGTGAGGTTGCTGCGAATTGAGATTAACCCACTCATACGCAGGTTTTCCGTGGAGCGAATGTCTGAGTCGAGAACAAGACGACAAGTCACTGTACTAAAAGGTCTACTATATTGTAGAAACACCGTGCGTTTTCATATAGGACACACACGGGAGAGTGTACAGTCACCGCTTGTCGTACTACAAAGTGCGAAAAGGAGGCGACTTTTTTTATGGCAACACAGGTAATGAGAATCACACTCAAGGCTTACGATCATGAGCTGGTAGATGCTTCTGCAAAGAAGATCATCGACACTGTTAAGAAGAACGGTGCAGACGTTTCAGGTCCCGTACCCCTTCCTACTAAAAAGGAAGTAGTTACGATCCTTCGTGCAGTTCATAAGTATAAGGATTCACGTGAGCAGTTTGAGCAGAGGACACACAAGAGACTCATCGATATCATCACACCTACCCAGAAGACTGTTGACGCACTGTCACGTCTTGAGATGCCTGCAGGTGTTTACATTGATATAAAGATGAAGAACAAGTGATTATTCAGGCGTAGATCCGAGATACGCGACCTCATGCTTGCATGAAAGGGAGCGGATGAGGATCGAAGGCCGCATAGGCTATCCTAAAGTACATGAGCAAGAAGCGGAGCGGATTGCGAATGAAGTTTAGGATAAAGCATGAATAATCTGGTTAAGAACGATAAACGATAATCGTTCCAATGACTAAGGAGGTATTTATGAAAAAGGCAATTCTTGCCACAAAGCTTGGCATGACACAGGTTTGGAATGCAGACGGCGAGCTGGTACCCGTTACCGTACTTGAGGCTGGCCCCTGTGTAGTAACACAGATCAAGACAATCGAGAACGATGGCTATGAGGCAGTTCAGGTTGGTTTTGGCGACAAGCCTGTTAAGGTAGTTACCAAGGATGCTGCAGGACGTAAGAGCGTTGCTCATCGTCACGGTATCAACAAGCCTGTTAAGGGTCATCTTGACAAGGCAGGTGTTTCACCTAAGCGTTATATCAGAGAGTTCCGCTTTGAGAACTCCGGCGAGTATCAGCTTGCTCAGGAGATCAAGGCTGACATCTTTGCTGAGGGAGATAAGGTAGATGCTACTGCAATCTCCAAGGGCAAAGGCTTCCAGGGCACTATCAAGCGTCTTGGACAGCACAGAGGACCCATGGCACATGGTTCCAAGTTCCATCGTCATCAGGGATCCAACGGATCATGCTCCACACCCAGCCGTGTATTCAAGGGCAAGGGAATGCCCGGACACATGGGATCAGTAAGAGTAACAATCCAGAACCTTGAGATCGTTCGTGTTGATGCAGAGAAGAACCTGCTCCTTGTTAAGGGTGCGGTTCCCGGACCCAAGAAGTCACTTGTGACGATCAAGGAATCAGTTAAGGCGTAACGATTTTACAGATGATGAAAGGAGGAGCTATCATGGCTCAGGTATCCGTATTTAATATGGACGGCAAGGAGGTCGGAAAGATCGATCTCGCCGATGCCGTTTTCGGAGTAGAAGTTAATGAACACCTGGTACATCAGGCAGTGCTGCTTCAGCTTGCCAACAAGCGCCAGGGTACACAGAAGGCTAAGACCCGTTCCGAGGTTTCCGGAGGCGGACGTAAGCCTTGGAGACAGAAGGGCACAGGTCATGCTCGTCAGGGTTCAACCAGAAGCCCTCAGTGGACAGGCGGCGGTATGGTATTCGCACCCGTTCCCAGAGATTACTCATTCAAGATGAACAAGAAGGAAAAGAGAGCAGCTCTTAAGTCTGCACTTTCCAACGCTGTTAATGAGAACAATCTCATCGTTGTAGATAAGCTTGAACTTTCCGAGATCAAGACCAAGGAGTTTGCAAAGGTTCTTTCAAACCTTGATGCAGCAAAGTCACTGGTAGTTCTTGGAGACATGAATGAAAATGTTGTTGCAAGCGCACGTAACATCCCTGATGTTAAGACTACACAGACATCCGAGCTCAATGTATTCGATGTACTTAAGTATGGCAAGGTAGTCATCACACAGGATGCTGTTAAGACTATTGAGGAGGTGTATGCATAATGGCAAACATTCAGTATTATGACGTCATTCTTCGTCCGGTAGTTACCGAGAAGAGCATGGGCCAGATGGGCGAGCGTAAGTACACCTTTTTCGTACATCCTGAGGCTAACAAGGTTATGATCAAAGAGGCTGTTGAGAAGATGTTCGACGGCGTCAAGGTTTCAAAGGTCAACACCATGAACTGCGACGGCAAGAAAAAGCGCCGTGGCATGACCTACGGAAGAACAGCAAAGCAGAAGAAAGCTGTTGTATTCCTTACAGAGGATTCAAAAGAGATCGAGATCTTCTCAGGTCTGTAAAATCCTCATCCATACGCACAAAAGCGTGATATCAAATGTTGTGAAAGGAGTTAGAAATGGGAATCAAAACATACAACCCATATACACCTTCCCGGAGGAATATGACAGGATCAGATTTTTCCGAGATTACAAAGAAAGAGCCTGAGAGATCACTGCTTACTTCCAAGAAAAAGCATGCTGGTCGTAACAATCAGGGTAAGATAACAGTTCGTCATCATGGCGGCGGCAATCGTAACAAGTATCGTATCATCGATTTCAAGCGCAATAAGAAGGATGGAATTCCCGCAAAGGTTGTTGGTATCGAGTACGATCCTAACCGCAGCGCTAATATCGCTCTTATCTGCTATGCAGACGGCGAGAAAGCATACATCCTGGCACCCGAGGGTCTTAAGGACGGCATGACCGTAATGAGCGGTCCTGATGCCGAAGTAAGGATCGGCAACTGCCTTCCTCTTTCAGAGATCCCTGTAGGTACCATGATCCACAATATTGAGCTTCATCCCGGCAAGGGTGGCCAGATGGTTCGTGCAGCAGGTAATGCAGCACAGCTCATGGCTAAAGAAGGAAAGTACGCAACACTTCGTCTTCCTTCAGGCGAGATGAGAATGGTACCCATCGGCTGCCGTGCAACCATTGGTACTATCGGTAACGGAGACCACAACCTTATCAAGATCGGTAAGGCAGGACGTAAGCGTCACATGGGTATCCGTCCTACAGTCCGCGGTTCAGTTATGAACCCCAATGACCATCCTCATGGAGGTGGTGAGGGTAAGGCACCTATCGGTCGTCCCGGTCCCTGCACACCTTGGGGTAAGCCGGCCCTTGGTCTTAAGACACGTAAGAAGCATAAGGCTTCTAACAAGCTCATCGTTAGAAGAAGAAACGGCAAGGGATTGAAGTAAGGAGGATAACATGTCACGTTCACTTAAAAAAGGACCTTTCGCTGATGAAAGCTTATTAAAGAAGATAGATGCACTGAATGCGTCTGGTGACAAGTCGGTTGTTAAGACCTGGTCCCGCCGTTCAACTATCTTCCCTCAGTTCGTAGGACACACCATCGCCGTACATGACGGTCGTAAGCATGTGCCCGTTTATATCACAGAGGATATGGTAGGACACAAGCTTGGAGAGTTCGTTGCTACCCGCACATATCGCGGACACGGCAAGGATGAGAAGAAGTCCGGCGCAAGGTAAGTTCAGATTGAAAGGAGATTTTTGTCATGGCTAAGGGACATAGAACCCAAATAAAGCGTGAGAGAAACGAAATTAAAGATACACGCCCCAGCGCTAAGCTTTCCTATGCTCGCATTCCCGTAAGCAAGGCTTGCTTCGTTCTTGACGCAATCCGCGGCAAGGATGTTCAGAGCGCACTTGGAATTTTGGCGTATAACCCCCGGTATGCATCCGGTGTGATCGAGAAGCTCTTAAAGTCTGCGATCGCTAACGCAGAGAACAATAACGGTCTCAAGGCAGAGGATCTGTACATTGCAGAGTGCTATGCAAACAAGGGACCTACGATGAAGCGTATCCAGCCCAGAGCACAGGGCCGCGCATATCGTATCGAGAAGAGAATGAGTCACATCACCATCGTTTTGGATGAGAAATAAGGAGGTTATCAATGGGACAGAAAGTTAATCCGCACGGGCTGCGTGTCGGCATCATAAAGGACTGGGATTCCAGATGGTATGCCGAGAGCGAATTTGCAGATTACCTCAAGGAGGATCATGAGATCCGTACTTTCCTTAAGAAGAAGCTTTACGCTGCAGGTGTTTCAAAGGTTGAGATCGAGCGTGCTTCCGATAGGGTTAAGGTAGTTGTTCATACAGCTAAGCCCGGCGTTGTAATCGGTAAGGGTGGAGCAGAGATCGAGAAGATCAAGAGCGATCTTGCAAAGCTTACCGACAAGAAGCTTGTTGTAGATATCAAAGAGGTTAAGCGTCCTGATAAGGATGCACAGCTGGTTGCAGAGAATATCGCAGGTCAGCTTGAGAACCGTGTTTCATTCCGTCGTGCTATGAAGTCATGCATCAGCCGTTCCATGAAGGCAGGAGTTCTTGGTATCAAGACTCAGTGCGCAGGACGTCTTGGCGGTGCAGATATGGCTCGTACAGAGACATACAATGAGGGAACAATTCCCCTTCAGACACTTCGCGCAGATATCGATTATGGTTTTGCAGAGGCAGACACCACTTATGGTAAGGTAGGTGTTAAGGTCTGGATCTACAAGGGAGAGGTACTTCCCGGCAAGAAAAATGCCCAGAATGAGGAAGGAGGCAAAAACTAATGTTAATGCCTAAGCGTGTTAAGCATCGTAAGCAGTTCCGTGGCACTATGACCGGAAAAGCGATGCGTGGAAACAAGATCACATTTGGTGAGTTCGGTATCGTATCTCAGGATCCTTGCTGGATCACAGCAAATCAGATAGAGGCAGCCCGTATCGCCATGACACGTCATGTAAAGCGTGGTGGTAAGGTTTGGATCAAGGTATTCCCTGATCATCCCGTATCAGCTCAGCCTGCTGAGACTCGAATGGGTAAAGGAAAGGGTGCTCTTGATTACTGGGTAGCTGTAGTTAAGCCCGGCCGTGTTCTTTTCGAGATCGCCGGCGTACCTGAAGATGTTGCAAGAGAGGCACTTCGCCTTGCTACACATAAGCTCCCCTGCAGATGCAAGATAGTATCTCGCGCAGATTTGGAAGGCGGTGAAGCATAATGAAGAGTAGAGATTTTGTAAAGGATCTGGACGCACAGTCCGTTGATGAGCTTAATGCTCGTCTCGTAGAGGCAAAAAAGGAACTTTTCAATCTGAGATTTCAGAATGCTACAAATCAGCTGGATAACACCGGAAGGATCCGTGAAGTTAGACGCAATATCGCAAGGATATCCACGGTACTTACCCAGAAGGCAAATCAGTAATCGGATTGAGAAAGGAGAAAAGCCGTGGAAGAAAGAAATCTTAGAAAGACCCGGGTGGGTATCGTTGTCAGCGATAAGATGGACAAGACCATCGTAGTTGCAGTTCGTGACAATGTTCGCCATCCTCTTTATAACAAGATCATCAAGAAGACTTATAAGCTTAAGGCTCATGATGAAGAGAATAACGCTCATGAGGGCGATACCGTTCGCGTTATGGAGACCAGACCACTTTCCAAGGACAAGAGATGGAGACTGGTTGAGGTCGTAGAGCGCGCTAAGTAAGGAGGAAGAGATGGTACAGCAGGAAAGCAGATTAAGGGTAGCCGACAATACCGGTGCGAAGGAGCTGCTTTGCATCCGTGTTATAGGCGGATCTACCAGGAGATATGCCAATATCGGCGATGTAATTACTGCCAGCGTCAAAGATGCAACACCCGGTGGTGTTGTTAAAAAGGGCGATGTAGTTAAGGCAGTCGTAGTCCGCACCAAGAAGGGTGCACGTCGTAAGGATGGCTCATACATCAAGTTTGATGAGAATGCAGCAGTTATCATCAAGGACGACAAGACTCCGAAAGGAACCCGTATATTTGGACCCGTAGCTAGAGAGCTTCGTGACAAGCAGTTCATGAAGATCGTATCTCTCGCTCCGGAGGTATTATAGGAGGAAAACATGGCTACATCGAAGATTAAAAAAGGCGATATGGTTCGTGTTATCGCAGGTGCCGAGAAAGACAATGAAGGCAAGGTAATCGCAGTTGATCACAAGAAGGGCACAGTTACTGTTGAGGGTGTTCGCATGATCAAGAAGCACACAAAGCCTTCTATGGCTAATCAGGCCGGCGGCATCATTGAGCAGGAAGGACCTATCGATATTTCCAACGTAATGCTTCTCGTCGGTGGTAAGACGACCCGTGTCGGATTCAAGATGGATGGTGACAAGAAGGTCCGCTACGCCAAAGCAACCGGCGAAGTGATCGATTAAGGAGGATAGGGCGTTGAGTAGATTAAAAGAACAGTATCAGAGCGACATCGTCGCAAAGATGACATCTAAATTCGGCTATAAGAACGTCATGGAAGTTCCCAAGCTGGATAAGATAGTAGTTAACATGGGTGTTGGTGAGGCTAAAGAGAATCAGAAGATCCTCGAGGCTGCTATGACAGACATGGAGGCTATCACAGGACAGAAGGCCGTTATTACTAAGGCTAAGAATTCTGTGGCTAACTTCAAGATCCGTGAGGGAATGGGAATCGGATGCAAGACCACACTTCGTGGCGAGAAGATGTATGAGTTTGCTGATCGTCTGATCAACCTCGCACTTCCCCGTGTCCGTGACTTCCGTGGAGTTAACCCTAACTCATTTGACGGCAGAGGAAACTATGCTCTCGGAATCAAGGAGCAGATCATTTTCCCTGAGATCGAGTATGATAAGGTAGACAAGGTTCGTGGTATGGACATCATCTTTGTTACCACAGCCAAGACGGATGAAGAGGCAAGAGAGCTGCTTAGGCTTTTCGGAATGCCTTTTGCGAAGTAAGGAGGAGAGACCATGGCAAAGAAGTCAATGAAGATCAAACAGCAGCGTAAGCAAAAGTTCTCCACCAGAGAGTACACACGTTGCAGAGTTTGCGGTCGCCCTCATAGCGTGCTCCGCAAGTATGGCATCTGCCGCGTATGCTTCCGTGAGATGGCTTACAAAGGCGAGATCCCCGGTGTCAAGAAGGCTAGTTGGTAGACCGGCGACACTATTTATCTATTTAATAAAACAGGAGGAAAACATATCATGACAATGAGTGATCCTATCGCAGATATGCTTACCAGAATCCGTAATGCCAATACTGCGAAACATGACACCGTAGATATCCCCTCTTCCAAGATGAAGGTTGCTATTGCCAACATCCTTGTAGACGAGGGTTATATAGAGAAGTATGAGCTCCTTGATGAGGGTAACTTCAAGAACATCCATGTTACCATGAAGTATACCGGTCAGAAGAAGGACCGCATCATTACTGGAATCAAGCGTATCTCCAAGCCCGGACTTCGTATCTATGCCGGCAAGGATGAGATCCCTTCAGTTCTCGGAGGACTTGGCGTAGCCATCCTTTCAACAAACAAGGGAATCCTTACTGATAAGCAGGCTAAGAAGGAGCAGGTTGGAGGAGAAGTTCTGGCTTTCGTTTGGTAGACCGAAAGCTTCGAGACAAATCGGAGCGATAGCGACAGATGAGTCCGAAGCGAGGTCGTTCTGTGAGATTAGCAAGCGCAAGCCGTAGGCACCGCGCGAGCTTAGCGAAGCAGAACTTCCTTGTGAAAATAGTAGTATATAGGAAAAATAATAGGAGGCGAAGATGTCACGAGTAGGAAGAATGCCTATCGCGGTACCTGCAGGCGTTACTGTAGATATTGCAGAAAATAACCATGTGACGGTAAAAGGACCCAAGGGAACTTTGGAGAGAACTCTCCCGTCCGAGATGGAGATCACAAAAGAGGGCGAGGAGATTATTGTTAAGCGTCCCAACGACCTCAAGAGAATGAAGTCGCTGCATGGACTTACCAGAACCCTTATTTCCAACATGGTCATCGGTGTTACTGATGGTTATCAGAAGGTTCTGGAGGTTAACGGTGTAGGTTTCAGAGCTGCTAAGCAGGGTAAGAAGCTCACACTTAACCTTGGATTTTCACATCCTGTAGAGATGGAGGATCCTGAAGGTATCGAGACAACAGTTGAGAACAACATCATCACTGTTAAGGGTATCGACAAAGAAAGAGTTGGCCAGTTTGCGGCAGAGATCAGGGACAAGAAGCGTCCTGAGCCGTACAAGGGCAAGGGAATCAAGTATTCCGATGAAGTTATCCGTCGTAAGGTCGGAAAGACCGGTAAGAAGTAAGGAAAGGAGTAAGAGATGGTCAGCAAGAAATCAAAAGCTGTTGTTCGTGAAAATAAGCACAGAAGACTTCGCCATACGCTCTCCGGTACTTCTGAGAGACCCCGTATGTCAGTGTTCCGCAGCAACAATCATATGTATGTTCAGATCATTGATGATACAAAGGGTGGTACGCTGGTAGCTGCTTCTACAGTAGAGAAGGAAGTATCAGACGGTCTCAAGAAGACTAATGATACCGATGCTGCAAAGAAGCTTGGCGGCGTAATTGCAAAGCGTGCTCTCGATAAGGGAATCAAGACGGTGGTATTTGACAGAGGTGGTTTCATCTATGCAGGCAAGGTTGCCGCACTCGCAGATGCAGCCAGAGAAGCCGGATTGGATTTTTAAGGAGGAAGCATAGATGAAGCGTTCAATGGTTGACGTAAGTCAGATAGAAGAATTAAAAGAGAATGTTGTTTCCATCAAGCGCGTTACCAAGGTAGTTAAGGGTGGACGTAATATGCGTTTCACCGCCCTGGTAGTTGTAGGAGATGAAAACGGACATGTTGGTGCCGGCCTCGGTAAGGCTACCGAGATCCCGGAGGCGATCCGCAAGGGCAAGGAAGATGCTATCAAGCAGATGATCACCGTTAAGCTCGATGCGAATCACAGTATCACACATGATATAACCGGCAAGCACACAGGAGCTTCCGTACTTCTTAAGAAGGCTCCCGAAGGTACCGGTATCATCGCAGGCGGTCCTGCTCGTGCAGTCTGCGAGCTGGCAGGGATCACAAACATCCGTACAAAGTCCCTGGGTTCATCAAATAAGCAGAACGTTGTTCTTGCTACAATTGATGCACTTTCACAGCTCAAGTCACCCGAGGAAGTTGCTGCTCTCCGCGGCAAGTCTGTAGACGAGATCACCGGCTAAGGAGGTATAAGATGGCTAGCAAACTTAAAATCACTCTTATCAAATCCCCCATCGGTGCAGTTCCGAAGAATAAAAAGACAGTTGAGGCTCTTGGTCTCCGTAAGATCGGTAAGACAGTTGAGATGCCTGATAACGATGCTGTCCGCGGGATGATACAGAGAGTTCGTCACTTGGTATCAGTAGAGGAAGTATAGGAGGTATCCCATGGATTTATCTAATTTACAGCCCGCTGAAGGCTCAAGATCCAGCGATAATTTCCGCAGGGGTCGTGGCCATGGAAGCGGTAACGGAAAGACCGCAGGTAAGGGACACAAGGGTCAGAAGGCTCGTTCAGGTGCTCCCCGTCTCGGTTTCGAGGGAGGTCAGATGCCTCTTTTCCGCCGTATTCCCAAGCGCGGATTTAAAAACAGAAATACACTCAACATTGTTGGCATTAATGTATCCGATCTTGAGAGATTCGAGGACGGTGCAGATGTAACTCTTGAGAGCCTTATCGAGTATGGTGTTATCAAGAACATCCGTGACGGTGTTAAGATCCTTGGTAACGGCAACCTTACAAAGAAGCTCAATGTAAGAGTTAACGCATACAGTGCCAGTGCAAAAGAGAAGATTGAGGCTGCAGGCGGAAAAGCAGAGGTGATCTAATGTTTGAGACGATCGTAGGCGCTTTCAAAGTAAAGGATATGCGTAAGCGCCTGTTATTCACATTCCTTATGCTGATCGTTGTCAGGATGGGATCACAGCTTCCCGTTCCCGGCGTCGATCCGGATGTCTTCAAGGAGATGTTTGGCAATGTCGGTGATTCCATGAATTTCTTCAATTCAATCACCGGTGGTTCTTTTGAGCAGATGTCTATCTTTGCACTTAACATCACACCTTACATTACGGCATCCATTATCATCCAGCTCCTTACCATCTCTTTCCCCAAGTTGGAAGAGATGCAGAGAGATGGAGAAGATGGCCGCAAGAAGCTTACACAGATCACCAGATATCTTACTATCGGCCTTTCTGTGATCGAGGGTCTTGCAATGGGCATCGGCTTTGGTCGTAATGGCTACCTTACAGAATACAACGCACTTTATGTTATAATTCTGATCGCTGCACTTACTGCAGGTTCTGCAGTACTTATGTGGATAGGCGAGCGCATTACCGAAAGGGGTGTGGGCAATGGTATTTCTATCGTCCTCATTATCAACATCCTTTCAAGACTGCCTCAGGATCTGAACTCTCTCTTCGAGCAGTTCGTAAGCGGCAGATCTGCAGCACCCGCTGTTCTCGCAGCAATTGTCATCATCGGCATTATCGTAGGACTTGTTATCCTGGTAGTTATCCTTCAGTGTGCAGAGCGTAAGATCCCTGTACAGTATTCCAAGAAGCTCCAGGGCAGCCGTTCATTCACTGGCGCACAGTCCACATATATACCTCTTAAGGTCAATACCGGTGGTGTTATCCCTGTAATCTTCGCACAGTCGATCATGCAGACACCCGTTATCATTGCAGCTCTTGCAGGTGCAAACAACGCAGGCGGTTTCTGGGGTGGAGTTCTTCGCGGACTTTCCCAGAGCAACTGGTTCAACAGAGATAACTGGATCTACTCTATCGGTGCGGCAGTTTACATTCTTTTGATCATTGCTTTTGCATATTTCTACAGCTCCATTACTTTCAATCCTTTGGAGATTGCAGACAATATGAAAAAGAGTGGCGGATTTATCCCGGGTATCCGTCCCGGTAAGCCCACCAGTGAGTATCTGCAGACAGTTCTTTCACGCATCATCTTCATCGGTGCGGTTGGCCTGTCAATAGTTTCAATCCTTCCGATCATGCTCAACGGCCTTTTCAAGGCTTCAGTATCCTTCGGTGGAACATCCATCATCATTATCGTGGGTGTTGTAGTTGAGACATTAAAGCAGATCGAGTCACAGATGATGGTCAGGAATTACAAAGGATTCCTGTCAGAATAAAGGTATTAAAGTCACACAGATCACTGTGTGGCTTTATACTATGATACAGTATTATAAAAGGAGGGCTACAGTATGAAGATAATCATGTTGGGAGCGCCCGGCGCAGGCAAGGGCACACAGGCTAAGCAGATAGCAGCAAAGTATGGTATTCCTCATATTTCTACAGGGGATATTTTCCGCGCCAACATCAAAGAGGGCACAGAGCTTGGTAAGAAGGCTAAGGAGTACATGGATCAGGGTGCACTTGTTCCCGATGAGCTCACCTGTGACCTGGTTATGGACAGGATCCAGAAGGATGATGCTAAGAACGGTTTCGTACTTGACGGATTTCCCAGGACTATTCCCCAGGCAGAGGCTCTGGATGCAGCTCTTACAAAGGCCGGTGAGGCTATGGACTACGCAATTGACGTAGATGTTCCCGATGAGAACATCGTTGGACGTATGGGTGGCCGCAGGGCTTGCCTTAATTGCGGAGCTACATATCATATAGTATCAATACCTCCCAAAAAGGAAGGTATCTGCGATAACTGTGGATCAGAGCTTGTTCTTCGTGATGATGACAAGCCGGAGACAGTTCAGAAGCGTCTTAATGTTTATCATGAGCAGACCCAGCCCCTTATTGATTTTTACAAGGGAAAAGGTATCCTTCGTTCGGTAGACGGCACTGTTCCCATGGATCAGGTATTTGAGTCGATCGTGAGCATACTCGGAGAGTAGGACCAATGCGATTTACCATGGCAAGGTCCCTTGCCGGACATGACAAGGACAGGTTATATGTTGTCACCGGGACACAGGGCGATATGCTCAGTCTCGTGGACGGGAGGATCCGAACCTTGGATCGGCCCAAGTATAAAAAGAAAAAGCATCTGCAGATGGTGATCCATATTCCGGCTGAAGTATCTGACATAGTCGGAGACGCAGAGGTCTGGGAGGATCATCTGGTGCGCAAGGTTATCAAAGAGTACACGAGACTTACTGGTGATGCATAAAGGGCATCGGAAAGGAATTCAAATGTCAAAGACAGATGTAATTGAAGTAGAGGGTAAGGTTATTGAAAAGCTTCCCAACGCCATGTTTTCTGTTGAGCTTGAAAACGGCCATCAGATCCTGGCTCATATAAGTGGTAAGCTTCGTATGAACTATATACGTATCCTTCCCGGCGACAAGGTTACAATTGAGATGTCACCCTATGATCTGTCCAAGGGCAGGATCATCTGGAGAGATAAGTAAAATAATCTAAAATAAAACTCTTGACAGCAGGAGCGCAAACGCATATAATACTATGCGTATGCGCTCTGCTTTTCTTTTTGAGTGCATAAAAAATCGTTTCTAATTGGATCAAGCCAGGGCGAGGAAGGAGGAGAGATTTCTTATGAAAGTCAGATCGTCTGTAAAACCTATGTGCGAAAAGTGCAAGGTAATCAAGCGAAAAGGCAGCATACGGATCATTTGTGAGAATCCGAAGCATAAGCAGAGACAGGGATAGTAACTATACCTGTAACCTTTATTGTTTTTTGTTTAAATTATTAAGAAAGAAGGAGAATTACACATGGCTCGTATTGCAGGTGTAGATTTACCCAGAGAAAAAAGAGTCGAGATCGGCCTTACATACATCTATGGTATCGGCAGAGTAACTGCCGGCAAGCTTCTTGATATTGCAGGTGTAAGCCCTGATACCAGGGTTAAGGATCTCACTGACGAAGAGGTAAAGAAGATTTCAGACGCCATCGAGAGCGAGGGCGTTGAGGTAGAGGGTGATCTCCGCAGAGACACCGCACTTAATATCAAGAGACTTCAGGAGATCGGATGCTATCGTGGTATCCGTCATCGTAAGGGACTTCCCGTTCGCGGACAGAAGACCAAGACTAACGCACGTACCCGTAAGGGACCCAAGCGTACTGTTGCTAACAAGAAGAAGTAATCTTACGATAGAGAAAGGATTTTGATATGGCTAAACAAGTTAAAAAGACAACGAGGAGGCGTGAGAAGAAAAATGTTGAGCACGGTCAGGCTCACATTCAGGCTTCCTTCAACAATACTATTGTAACTATTACCGATGCTGCAGGTAACGCTCTTTCATGGGCAAGCGCCGGCGGTCTTGGTTTCCGTGGTTCCAGAAAGTCTACTCCCTACGCTGCACAGGTAGCGTCAGAGACAGCAGCTAAGGCAGCTCTTATTCACGGCCTTAAGACTGTAGATGTTTTTGTTAAGGGACCCGGCTCAGGTAGAGAGGCTGCTATCCGTGCGCTTGACGCATGTGGTATCAGGGTTCTGTCCATCCGTGACGTAACACCTGTACCTCACAACGGATGCCGTCCGCCTAAGCGTAGAAGAGTCTGATCAGGGAAGGAGTAGATAGAAATGGCAGTTAATAGAACACCTATTTTAAAGAGATGCCGCTCCCTCGGATTGGAGCCCGCATATCTCGGAGTGGACAAAAAGTCCAAGCGTCAGCTGACCCGTTCCAACCGTAAGGTTTCAGAGTACGGTCTTCAGCTTAAGGAAAAGCAGAAAGCAAAGTTCATCTACGGAGTACTTGAGAAGCCTTTCCGCAATTACTATAAGAAAGCAGACCGCCAGAAGGGTATGACAGGTGAGAACCTTATGCGTATCCTTGAGAGCCGTCTTGACAACGTTGTTTTCCGTCTGGGTCTTGCTCGTACACGTCGTGAGTCCCGTCAGGTTGTTGGACATAAGTTCATCACTGTTAATGGCAAGGTTGTTAACATTCCTTCATATCAGGTTAAGCCCGGTGATGTTATCGAGCTTCGTGAGAGTGCAAGGAGCATGACACGTTTCAAGGAGATCATGGATGCCACAGGCGGACGTATCATCCCTGAGTGGCTTGATTATAACGAGGATAAGTTCCAGGGAACAGTTAAGGAGCTTCCTAATCGTAGCCAGATCGACGTTCCGGTTGACGAGATGCTTATCGTCGAGTTGTATTCTAAATAAGAGTTGACGGTTTAGCGTTTCTACATAAGAAACCACCTAATTAAGCCAGGAGGATAACCGAGTGTTTGAATTTGAGAAACCCAATATTGAGATCGCAGAGATTTCCGAGGACAAGAAATACGGTAAGTTCATTGTTGAGCCTCTTGAGAGAGGTTACGGAATTACCCTTGGTAATTCACTTCGCCGCATTATGCTTTCTTCTCTTCCCGGTTGTGCAGTAAGCCAGGTCAAGATCGACGGCGTACTTCACGAGTTTTCATCCATTCCGGGAGTTAAGGAGGATGTGACTGAGATCATCATGAACATCAAGGAGCTTGCTCTTCGCAACAACAATTTCTCTGATGAGGTCAAAAGCGCTTATCTTGAGTTTGAGGGTGAGGGCGAGGTCAAGGCTGCAGATATCCATTTTGACAGCGACATCGAGATCATGAATCCCGATCTTACCATAGCCCATCTCAACGGCGGCCCTGACAGCAAGCTTTTCATGGAGCTTACTATCACCAATGGCCGGGGTTATATCAGCTCGGAGCGTAACAAGAATGAGGATACTCCTATTGGAGTTATCGCTGTAGATTCCATCTACACACCTATTGAGCGTGTCAACATGAAGGTGGAAAATACCCGTGTAGGTCAGGTTACAGACTATGATAAGCTTACACTTGAGGTTTACACCAACGGCACAATAGATCCGGACGAGGCAGTTTCACTTGCTGCCAAGGTTCTGTCCGAGCATCTTAATCTGTTCATCAATCTTTCTGATGCAGCAGAGAATATCGAGATCATCCACGAGACCGAGAGCGAGAGTGTTACACAGCTTTCCGACATGCAGATCGAGGATCTGGAGCTTACAGTTCGTTCATACAACTGTCTCAAGCGTGCAGGTATCGGCACTGTTAAGGAGCTTTGTGACAAGACTCAGGACGAGATGATGAAGGTTCGTAACCTTGGACGTAAGTCCCTTGACGAGATCCTTCAGAAACTCGATGATATGGGTCTTAGTCTCAGGAGATCAGAAGACTAATTTACTTTTAATGGAACCACAGAAAGGTAAGTCCAAAGAGCGCTTTCTGCGGAATCTCCATGATGGAAACAGGAGCTCTGTCCGGTAATTCCGATGTGTTCGGCGGGGTTCACCACCTAAGAGGAGGATAATAAAATGGCAAAGTATCGTAAGCTTAGCAGAACTTCCGCACAGCGTAAGGCACTTCTGCGCAACCAGGTAACACAGCTTCTTTGGCACGGCAAGATCGTAACTACTGAGGCTAAGGCTAAGGAAGTTTCCAAGATCGCTGAGGGTCTTATCGCTCTCGCTATCAAGGAGCGCGACAACTATGATGAGGTTACCGTTTCTACTAAGGTTCCCCAGAAGGACAAGGACGGCAAGCGTGTTAAGGAAGTTGTTGACGGCAAGAAGGTTACTGTTTTTGACACAGTAGAGAAGACAATCAAAAAGGATCAGCCTTCCAGACTTCATGCTCGCAGACAGATGCTCAAGGTTCTTTATGATGTTAAGGAGTCAGGAGACAAGAAGCGTGAGACTAAGAAGGTAGATCTGGTTGCAAAGCTTTTCGACGAGTACGGTCCCAAGTATGCAGGCAGAGCAGGCGGATACACCCGCATCATCAAGATTGGACAGCGCAAGGGTGACGGAGCTCTTGAGGTAGTACTTGAACTCGTATAGTTTGTTTCTAAGATGAGACTGTGGAGCAGTTCGTTGTTCCCTTTCATTCCGAGCAAGACGAGAAATCTCAACCCTGGGGTTTCTGTCATGTATGGGATGATGGGGATGCGGATGGCTTCACAGTATTTTTTTGCATTGATATAGGAGTATAACTTGAAAGACTCAGGACTTATCGTTTTAGAACATATCACAAAAAGTTATGTTAATGATATCCCGGTTATCGAGGATCTGTCCCTTTCCATTCGAGAGGGGGAGTTCCTTACTTTGCTTGGTCCTTCGGGGTGTGGCAAGACCACCATCCTTCGTATGATAGGAGGATTTGAGAAACCGGATCATGGCAAGATCTTTATGGATGGAAAAGAGATATCGGATCTTCCACCAAATCTCAGACCGGTCAACACAGTATTTCAGAAGTACGCCCTTTTTCCATTTCTCAATGTATATGACAATATAGCCTTTGGCCTGAAGCAGAGACATCTTCCGGCTGATGAGATCAGGAAAAAGACGGAAAAGGTTCTGGAAATAGTAGATCTTGAGGGCTTTGAAAAAAGGCAGATATCCACTCTTTCAGGTGGACAGCAGCAGCGTATCGCTATTGCAAGAGCCATTGTCAACGAACCCAGGATCCTTCTTTTGGATGAGCCTCTGGGAGCCCTTGATTATAAAATGAGACAGGAGATGCAGTTGGAGCTTCGTCAGATGCAAAGGGAGCTTGGCATCACCTTTGTTTATGTTACCCATGATCAGGAAGAGGCCCTTACCATGTCGGATCGTATCGTCGTTCTGGCGGATGGTATCATCCAGCAGGCAGATACTCCCGAGATGATCTACAGAAAGCCGGCCAACATATTTGTAGCCGACTTTATAGGCGTTTCCAATATCTTTAACGGTTTTGTGACTTCATCTACCGGTGCCAGATTCCTGGAGCATGATTTCTCCTGCGAGAGTGATCTTCCCATCGGAAGCAAGATCATGGCCATGATCAGACCGGAAAACGTGACCATAGTTCCTGAAGAAAGTGGCCAAGTCACCGGAAAAGTCGACGGATCGGTCTTCAAGGGTGATGTATATGAGGTGACTGTCATATCCGGTAAAAGTGAGATCCTTGCTTATTCTTCAAGATCCTATGATGAAGGGACAAGTGTTGGTATCAACATGGAACCCGGATCTATCCATCTTATGCCCTTTGATGTTTCAACCAACAGATTTGAGGGCGTATTTGACGATAAGTACGAAGTCGTACTTGAGGATGTTACTTTTGCTCCCGATATTTCAAAGATCATACCCGGAGCTGTTATGGATAACGGAGTCTGGAAGGGACCGGACAAAAAGCCGCTGGCTCTTCAGGGAAGAAAGGTTCAGGTATACTTCGATCCCTCCGATGCACAGCTTTCGGATGATGAAAATGCGGGTATCGTTGTTGGAAATATCGCATCCATCATCTATGTAGGTGATCATTATGTTTATATTGTTCGAAGTGATAATGACTGGGATTACTATGTTGATGATGAGTGGCTCTGGAACGCAGGTGACAGGGTAGGAGTTGTTGTTCCGCAGGAATGCATTAAGTATAGATTGGTTTGATAGATGAAACTGGAGAGAAGATATCTTGCAATTCCATATGTGATCTTTCTGGTAGTGTTTGTTGTACTGCCTCTTATTGTAGTGACTTATTATGCTTTCACCAACGGCGAGGGACAGCCAACCATTTCTAATTTTGTCACCTTTTTTACAAATGCCAGGACTATCGGTACCTTTTTATACAGTCTTTTTGTGGCAGTGGTGACGACCCTGGTATGCCTTTTGCTTGCCTATCCTGCGGCCTACATACTTGCAAAGGGTTACTTTGCGGGTAAGGGTGGTATGCTGCTTCTGGTTGTTATGCCTATGTGGATCAATTTCACCCTCAGGCTTACCGCGCTCAAGGAGCTTTTGGATATGATTGAGGGCAATCTGGCTATGTATCCTTTTCTTAATACCATCATCGGCCAGACATATGATTTCCTGCCCTTTATGATCCTGCCTATTTATAATTCTCTCACCAGGATGGATCATTCGCTCCTGGAAGCAGCGGAGGATCTTGGGGCAGGCAAGGCATCTGTCCTTATCAAGGTCATGCTGCCTCTTTCCATGCCCGGTATCATAAGCGGTGTTACCATGGTATTTTTGCCTTCCATGACAAATTACGTTGTGCTTGATATGCTTTATAATTCTACATTTATCATGGGAAGCCTCATCGGAAGCTATTTCTCGTCATATGATTGGCACAACGGGTCAATGGTTGCGGCGACTTTGCTGCTCCTGATCGTACTTATCACTTATATTGCAGAGGGCGGATCCTCTGCTTCAGGAGAAAGGAGGGGCTGATTTGAAAAAGACATTTCATATTTTTTGGATAGTCCTTATCCTTCTTTTCCTCTATCTGCCTATCATGGTCCTTGCGGTGTACAGTTTTACCTCATCAACCATGATCGGTTCCATCAGGGGATTCTCTCTGCATAATTATGAGACTCTGTTCACTACACCGGAGCTTATGGATATGATCCGGGGCACCTTCCTTTTGGCCTTTGTAGTAGCGCTTATATCTACGATCCTGGGCTCTCTGGGAGCTGTAGGTGCCTTTTACAGCAAAAAGAAGACCAGGTCAGCTATCGAGCTTTTGGGACAGATTCCCGTGGTCAATGCGGACGTTGTTACGGGATTTTCGGTATGTATCCTTCTCATCGTTTTTTTCGGTATGAACAAAAATACTTACATACCTCTTGTGATAGGATTATGCGTTTTGTGTACACCTTTTGTTTATCTTCAGGTAATGCCCAGACTTTCAGGTATGGATCCGTACTTGTATGAGGCGGCTCTGGATCTGGGATGTACGCCGTCTCAGGCTATGATCAGGGTCATCCTTCCGGAGATAATTCCGGGGATGGTGAGCGGCTTTTTGACAGCACTTACGCTGTCTCTGGATGACTATTTTATTACGTCATACACCAAGCCGGCGGTTTTCAATACTATTTCCACCTATGTTGTTAACGCCACAAAGGGCGCCCAGACCGATGTCAAGACAGCACTGTGGGCTCTGTCTACTCTGCTTTTTGTGGTCATAGTTATAGTGGTTGTTATGATGAATCTTACGGGAAGCAGGGAGGAGGACAGGTGAAAAGAAAAATTAAAGCGCTGATCTGTGCCCTTGCCCTTATTTTGCCTGTCGTTTCTCTGACTGCCTGCAAAGGAGCTTCAGACAATACACTGGTACTCAGGGTGGCAAATTGTGAGGAGTATATCGACCTGGGTGACTGGGATGAGGATGAGGTCATATCCCTGCCGGATGAGGAGGATATCTTCGGGGAGGATAGTATGATATCGGACTTTGAAGAGTGGTATGAGGACACCTACGGTATCAAAGTAAAGGTAGAATACTCCACCTACGGAACCAACGAAGAACTCTACAATCAGATGAGTCTGGGCAATACCTTTGATCTGGTGTGCCCCTCTGAATACATGATAATGAAGCTTATGGAAGAGGGGAGACTGGAGCCTTATTCTCAGGACTTTTTTGATGAGAGTGATGAAAACAACTACTACATAAAGGGAGTATCGCCCTATATCAGAGATGTGTTTGATTCTCTTGAAGAGGGGGGCGAGAGCGTCAGGGATTACGCTGCAGGCTACATGTGGGGTACCATGGGTATCGTTTATGAGCCGACTGAGCTTTCCGAGGAGGACGTATCTCACTGGAGTATCCTTTTGGACAAGGATCACGCCAGGCGCATAACCATGAAGGACGCTGTCAGGGACTCCTATTTTGTAGGACTTTCCATCCTCAGAGCCCGTCAGTCGGCTACGGGAAGTCCGGCTTCGGACGTAAAAAGTGAAAAAGAGCTGTCAGACCTTTTGAATGATACTTCACAGGAGACTGTGGATCAGGTTGAGGAGATATTGTCCGATATGCGACTCAATGCCTATTCGCTGGAGACAGACAGCGGTAAGGCGGATATGGTCAGCGGTAAGGTCATCGCAAATATGCAGTGGTCGGGAGATGCCGTATATACCATGGACCAGGCGGATGAGGATGATGTAAGGCTCTGCTACAGCGTGCCGGAGGAGTGTTCCAATCTGTGGTTTGACGGATGGAGCATGCTTAAGAAAGGCCTTTCGGAGGATAGCGGTAAAAAGCATGCGGCCCAGGCCTTTGTCAACTTTATATCCAGACCGGATAACGTGATCCGCAATATGTATTATATCGGCTATACTTCCGCTATCTCAGGCGGTGATGATCAAAGGATATTTAAATACCTGGAGGATTGCTACGGTGCTGAGGACGGGGACGAGTCTGCTGAGTATGATCTGTCTTATTTCTTCGGCGGTGATGATGCAGCAGGAGAGTATGTTCTGGATGCTGATCCGGACCAGCTTACAAGGCAGTTATACGCGGCTTATCCTACCAGAGAAGTCCTTTCCAGATGCAGTGTTATGAAGCCCTTTGACCCCGATGCAAATCGCCGTATTTCCCAGATGTGGATCAACGTTCGATGCGTGGATATTTTTACAAAACACTGACCTGAGGGACAGTGTTTTTTTGTTGACTGAGAAAAATAGACAAGGTAAACTTAAGGAAACACTGATTAAATCTGTGTTTCCTTAAATCAGACCTTTTTAGGGGTTATAGTTAGGTTGAGAAAAGGGGAAAAAATGGGAAATAACAAGAGAAAAAAGAGGATAACCAGAGGTCTTCAGAAGAAGGTGTTCACACTCTGCATCATGCTTGTGGTTACAGCGATCCTTGGATTTGCCTTAATGGGAATGATTCAGCTCCACACCCTTAGGAAGATGGCAAATAATACGGGAGAGACTCAGGCAAAAGCAGTTCGCAGCCAGTCCGAGGAGTCCATGATGCAGATGGCTGAGAACAGCATGAAAAACATGGCATTTCAGGCAGCGGACAATACAGACTGGGAGATGTATGTGCTGCGTAATGAGGCTGTCCTCCTGGCGGCACAGGTGGAGGATGTCTTTCTTCATCCGGAACAATACGGAGAACAACCGGTTGAACTTCCCCAGATGGAAAACGCCGGGAAACTGGCTCTCCAGCTCATGCTGTCCGAGGATGCGGATCCTTCGGAAGAAGAAATGGTAATGGTCAGGAAGCTGGCGAATCTGGAACCTTTAATGAAGAAGATGATCGAGGAGAATGAGTACGATACTCAGGATCTTATCATTTCCATGCCCAATGGCGTTTCGCTTTTCATGGATGTGACTTCAGAGGTTAAGTTTGATGAGGATGGTTCGATCCTTCCTTATGATCCTAAGGAGCGGCCTTGGTGGAAGGAGGCAATAAAGAATAAGGACGTAGTCCTTACTCACGCCGTTCACAGTACACTTCTTAATTTAAGTGAGATCGAATGGGGTGTGCCTGTTTATTTGGATGGCGAGCTTGTGGCCGTGGTGGAAAGTTCAGTGCGCCTTGATACATTTCAGACCTTTGTTTCCGAAGTTCTCATTGGAAACAGAACTTTTTCTATTGTGGTCAGTGATGACGGTAAGTTGGTGTATTCGCCATTTTCAGAAGGAGAGCTGAAGATGGATGAGATGCTTTCTACCGATATCGTTGATTCGGACAATGACGAGCTGGATACTGTACTTCATGAAGCGCTTAGCGGAGAGGTTGGGTTTTCAGAGGCTACGGTGAACGGAAAGCGCTATTGTATAGCTTACGCCCCCATGATCACGGTAGGCTGGGCTCAGCTGATATTTATGGAAAAGGATATTCTGGAGCAGCCCACAGAAGCTTTGCTGGAGAAGCTCGATGAAACATCCGGAAATGCCATCCGGCAATATGAAAGCAGCTTCCGTCAATCTTCAATACTTACCATTGTTGTGATGATCCTTCTGGTGATAAACGCCGTGCTGGTAGCCCTGATGTTTTCAGGTAAGCTTACGAATCCCATCAACCGTATGACGGAAACCGTACGTCAGATCGCAGGAGATAATTTCAACTTTGAGATGGATGATATCTACCGTACCGGAGATGAGATCGAGCTTCTGGCAGAAACCTTCGGAGAGTTGTCGGAACGCACCAGAAAGTATATCCAGGAGATCATGGATATTACAGCAGAGAAGGAGAGGATCGGTGCAGAGCTTTCGGTTGCGGCCAAGATCCAGCAGGATATGCTGCCGCAATCCTTCCCCATTTATCCGGACAGGAATGATTTTCGCGTGTTTGCAACTATGGATCCCGCAAAGGAAGTTGGGGGAGATTTCTACGATATCTTTATGATCGATGATGACCATTTGGTTCTTGTAATGGCTGATGTTGCGGGTAAGGGAGTTCCGGCGTCACTTTTTATGGTGATCAGCAAGACCCTGATCAAAACCTGTGCCATGGCGGGAGGAAGTCCATCAGAGATTCTAAGCGATGTAAACATTCGTTTACGCGAGGGGAATAAATCTTCAATGTTTGTTACAGTGTGGTTTGCTGTTGTAACCCTGTCCACCGGAGAAGTGGTGGAGGTTAATGCAGGACACGAAAAACCCCTCCTTCTTCAGAAAAAGGACGGAGAA
>JAEELH010000191.1 GCA_016288825.1 Lachnospiraceae bacterium
ATATCCGCGGATAGCATAGTTGATCATGTTGGTTATAAACATGATAACAACATCCTTGTCCAGCTCCCTGATATGCTCGGCGGCAGTCATGCCGTCCACAAACTGCATCTGGATGTCCATAAGTATGATATCGTACTCGCCGGAATAGTTTTCCGTTATCTCGTCACCGTCAGTGTATCTGGTGACATCGAAAAGAGTACCGGATTCCTGTGAGTACTTATTTATGTATTCTGTAAGCTCTTCGGCGAAGTGGTCTTCGTCTTCTACGATAGCTAGCTTGATCATATGATATCTCCCTTATAGCCTGTGTTTGATTCACATTATATCAATAAATCGATCCAAATTGTAACAGTTTATGTCAAAAAAACAACACTTCGTGCCGCATGTGCTCATTACCTTATTTTTCTGTTATTGTATAACTCGAGAAATTGATGAAGAGAATGAACTCATTTGTAATAAACAGGAGGATAATTATGAAGCATCCGGTTCTTGTCAGCAAATTGACACTGGAGGAAAAAGCAGCCCTGATGGGTGGAAAAGGAGAATGGGATTCCTGGGATCTTCCCCGGGTAGATCTTCCGAGTATGATCATGTCAGATGGCCCTCACGGCGTTAGACGTCAGGCAGGAGCAGGAGATCATCTGGGTCTTAACGAGTCTCTTCCGGCTACCTGCTTCCCTACTGCAGCAACTATGGCCAGCAGCTGGGATACAGAACTTGGCGAGGAGGTCGGAGTTGCTCTCGGCGAAGAAGCCATGGCAGAGGGAGTCAATGTTCTTCTTGGACCGGGAATGAATATTAAAAGAAGTCCCCTTTGCGGACGTAACTTTGAGTATTTTTCAGAGGATCCTTATCTTGCCGGCAAGATGGCAGCATCCTATGTTCGCGGCATTCAGTCAAAAGGTGGATCTTCATGCATAAAGCATTTTGCAGTAAATTCCCAGGAGGAACGTCGCCAGGCAATGAATGCCGTCGTTGATGAGCGTACTCTCCGGGAAATCTACCTTACAGGTTTTGAGATCGCAGTCAAAGAAGGCAAGGCAAAGGCTATAATGTCCAGTTACAATGAAGTAAACGGGACATATGCTCACGAGAACAAACACCTTCTTTCGGATATTCTTCGTGATGACTGGGGATTTGAAGGGGCAGTGATCTCTGACTGGGGCGGAAGCAATGACGTTGTCCGCAGCATCCAGGCAGGCGGAAATCTTGAGATGCCTTGCCCCGGACTGGGAAGCGCAAGGCTTATAGTTAACGCAGTAAAGGCAGGAGAACTTCCTGAGGATGTTTTGGATCAGAGAGTTGACGAACTGCTTGATCTGATATTAAGCACCACGGATGCGGCAAAGGGTGCAAGCAACGAATTTGACATCGAAGGACATCATGAACTTGCCCGCAGGGCAGCAGGCCAGTGCGCAGTTCTCCTTAAGAATGAGGAGTCGATCCTTCCTCTTAAGGCAGGTACCAAGGTTGGAGTCGTAGGGGACTTTGCTTTTGTCCCCAGGTATCAGGGCGCAGGTTCGTCGGTTGTAAACAGTACAAAGTTGGAGACTATCCAGGATATCATCGCAACCGAGTCGGAACTTGAGGTTGTAGGTTCTTCCCGTGGTTACAAGAGAGTGGACGGTCCGGACGAAACCCTATTTCAGGAAGCTGTGGAAATAGCTAAAAAGTCCGATGTCGTACTTTTCTTCTTCGGCCTTGATGAAATAAGTGAGTCTGAGGGCCTCGACAGAAAGCATATGCGTATTCCTAAGAATCAGATTGCATTGCTGGAGGGAATGGCAAAGGTCAATTCAAATATCATCGGTATCATTTCCGCAGGCTCATCCATAGAGATGCCCTGGGAAGGAAATCTTAAGGCTATCCTTCACTGCTACCTTACAGGACAGGCAGGAGCGGGAGCCATGATAGATCTTGTTATGGGAAGGATCAATCCCTCGGGAAAACTGGCAGAGACATATCCCATGACTCTTGAGGAAACGCCTGCGGCTGCCTACTATCCGGCACCTCAAAGGAATTCCGAATATCGCGAATCTTTATATGTAGGATATCGTTATTATGACAAGTCCGGGATCGGAGTAAGATATCCTTTTGGATATGGTCTTTCATATACAACTTTTGAATACAGCGGACTTTCGGTAAGTGAAAGCGGAGTCACCTTTACCATAACCAATACCGGTTCCGTTGCCGGTGCCGAGATCGCTCAGATGTACGTATCTCTGCCCGGTGCAAAAGTGTTCAGACCGGTCAAGGAACTCAAAGGCTTTACAAAAGTATTCCTTGAAGCCGGAGAGAGCAAGACAGTTACGATACCTTTTGATGAGTATACTTTCCGTTATTGGAATGTTAAAAAAGACGGATGGGCTGAGGAAGCTGGTGAGTACGAGATCAGAGTTGGTGGATGCTCCGCAGATCTTCCGCTTTCAGCAGTTATAAGTCGCGCAGGTTCGGGAGATGAGAATCCCTATGATCCGGCACTTGTTCCCAGTTACTATAGCGGACAGATCACAGCAGTCAGCGATGAAGAGTATTCTAGACTCCTCGGGGGTCCGATCCCCAACGGCAGCTGGACCGGCAAGCTTTCAATGAATGATGCCATGTGTCAGATGTCATATGCAAAAAGCGGACTTGCCAGATTTGCTTTCAAGCGGATCGATGGAATGAAGAAAAAATCCGAGGCAGAAGGCAAGCCGGATCTTAACATCCTGTTCATATACAATATGCCTTTCCGTGCGACAGCTAAAATGTCAGGCGGCGCGGTAGATATGAATATGGTGGAAGGAATGGTAAAACTGGTCAACGGACATTTCTTTAAGGGCGTTGGAAAACTCATCTCCGGTTATTTTAAAAACGGAAGCGCCAATAAGAAATATGCAAAGAAGCTGAAAGGAGATGCATAGTATCATGAGTGAAGAGAAAAAAGGCTGGGGAGCCTTTGCAGAAAAGCATCCCAAGGCTGCACAGTGGATAAGAGAGGGCGGACTTTTTGTAATCGTCAGCAATGTTATCACGGTATTTAAGTACCTGATACTTCAGTTCCTTCCGGCAGTTTTTGCCGGACTGGGAGATCAGGCCTTTGGCTGGCCCGGTATTCCTCTTACCCTGTTCGGTAAGACTTTCCAGTGGAACATCCTGGGCTATGATCAGGCATCCGGTGGTCTTGCATATTTTGTGGCTTATATGGTGGCCATGGTCATCGGCGAGTGTGTGAACTTCCCCATCCAGAGGAATTTCGTTTTCCGTAGCAAAGGAAATCTTGCATATCAGATCATGTGGTATGTTCTGGCATTTATTGTGATCACATGTATCGTTAACTCCATCAACTGCATCTGGGTTGCGGTTGCGGGTATCCTGGTTCCGGACTTCATTTACAATATCGGAACAGTCGTGCTCAACGGAGGAATCTCCATGATAATCTTCTTCTTTGTAAATAAGAAGATCTTCCCTGCGGTAGAGCAGTAAAATGCAGTTTATGACAGATAAACAACACTTCATGCCATAAACGGTTAAATCATAAAAATCGTGATAAAGTGTATCATGGAAATAATGGTGAGGCAAAAAAGCCCGCCGGTTAGCAGTATATAAGGAGGAGAGATTATGCTGGCTATAAATTGGGATGATGTCTGGAAGGTGGTCAGTACTATCAAAGTACAGCTTATCGTTATCGCAGTCATCGTAGTAATCGCTATCATAGCTATGATAGCAGTCAAGGGACTTAAAAAGTCAAGCAAAAAGCTTGTCAGGAGTGGAGCGCTTTTGGCTATGTTCCTTGGAATCTTAGTTGCAGTTAATTCAATGCTTACAGGCCCTTTGAGTACAATGCTTGACCTGGTAAGTGCAAAGGCAGATGGTACGATTTCGGACGCAACTGCCAATGAGGCTAAGGAACTTGCGGTTCAGATCGAGGAAGAGGGTATCATGCTTCTTGAGAATGATGGTACACTTCCCCTTGCAGAGGGATCCAAGCTCAACGTATTCGGCTGGGCTTCAACCAATGCCATGCTCGGCGGCGGTGGTTCCGGTGCTCTGAATGAATCTTATGAATCAGTTCCCCTTCTTAAGGGACTCAATGATGCAGGAATCGAGACAAATACAGATCTTTCTCAGTTTTATGTAGACTACAAGGCAGACAGACCTGTAGTAGGAATGTGGCAGCAGGATTGGACACTTCCCGAGCCTGCAGGCAGCCTTTACACTGATGATCTTATCAGCAATGCAAAGAACTTTTCTGATACAGCAATGATCGTTATCTCCCGTCCCGGTGGTGAGGGTGCAGATCTTCCCAACGATATGCAGGGAGTTGTAGACGGTACATATCAGGATGGCACAACATACACAGCAGGAACTTATGATGATACCCTCAATGCAGGCAATGATTGGGATGCAGGTGATCATTACCTTCAGCTTTCAAACCGTGAGGAGGAGATGATCGATGTTGTTTGCTCAAACTTTGACAAGGTCATCCTCGTATACAACGGAATGAACGCATTCGAGTTTGGTTTCATTAAGAACTATCCTCAGATCAAGAGCATGGTTTGGGCACCTCCCGGAGGTCATGTAGGAATGACAGCATTCGGTGAGGTTATTACAGGAAAAGTTAATCCTTCAGGAAAGCTCCCCGATACTTTTGTATATGAGCTTGAGCAGACACCCTGGTGGAACAACTTCGGAGATTTCAACTACACCAACATGGAGGAGCTGTCATATACATCAGCTCAGGGTGCAACAACCGTTCCCTCATTTGTAAATTACGTTGAGGGCATCTACGTAGGATATCGTTTCTACGAGACAGCAGCAACAGAGGGACTTATCAATTATGATGATGTAGTTCAGTGGCCTTTCGGATACGGTCTTTCATACACAAGCTTCAAGCAGGAAATGGGAGCAATTTCCGAGAACGGCAACAATATCGAGTTTGATGTTACTGTAACCAATGAGGGAACAGTAGCAGGCAAGGATGTGGTTCAGGTTTATTCCAACCCTCCTTACACCAACGGTGGAATTGAAAAGGCTTCAGCTAACCTTGTTCAGTTTGAAAAGACAGGAATTATCGAGCCCGGCCAGTCCGAAACCGTACATATTTCTTTTGATAAAGAATACCTTATGTCCTATGACTACTTAGGAGCAAAGGGTTATGTTCTTGAGGCAGGTGCTTATGAGATCTCTATCAACAGTGATTCTCATAACAAGATCGCTTCCAAGATCTACAATGTTTCTTCAACCGTAAGCGGAAAGCGTGACAGCGATCAGGTTGAGGCCACAAACCAGTTTGATTATGCAAACGGCGGAGTTACCTATCTTTCACGTAAGGATGGATTCGCAAACTACAATACCGCAACAGCAGCACCTGCAAGCACAGAGATGTCTGCTGAGGCAAAGGCAGGATTCTACAATATCAATAACTACCTTACAGAGGAAGTAGTTGAGAGTGAAAACGATCCTAATGCTACAGCAGTAACAGTCGGCGCAAACAAGGGTATCCTTCTTAAGGATATGGTTGGCCTTGCAAAGGATGATGCTAAGTGGGATGAGTTCATGGATCAGCTTACAGTTGAGGAAATGACAGATCTTATCGCTCTGGGCGGATATCAGACAACCAATATTGATTCCATCGGCAAGGTTCGTACAAATGACTGCGACGGCCCTGCTTCCATCAATAACAACTTCACCGGCGTTGGCTCCATCGGATTCCCTATCGGCGTAGTTATCGCAGCTACCTGGAACAAGGATCTGGCTTACGGCTTCGGTGAGAAGATCGGCAAGATGGGTGATGAGATGAACGTTTCCGGTTGGTATGCACCGGCTATGAACAATCACCGCACCGCATTTGCAGGACGTAACTTCGAGTACTATTCAGAGGACGGTGTCCTTTCAGGATACATTGCAGGACAGGCAGTTCAGGGCGCTCAGGATCAGGGCATGTACGCTTACATCAAGCACTTCGCTCTTAACGATCAGGAGGGTAACCGCTGCGACATGGTCTGCACATGGACCAATGAGCAGGCTCTTCGTGAGATCTACCTCAAGCCTTTCGAGATGTGCGTAAAGAACAATCACGCACACGCAGTAATGAGTTCCTTCAACTATATCGGAAACCGTTGGGCAGGTGGTACATCACAGCTCTGCAAGACAGTTCTCCGCGATGAGTGGGGATTCGACGGATTTGTTGAGACAGACTACTTCGGTGTTTACGGATACATGAGTGCAGATCAAGCTATCAGAAACGGTACAGACCTCTGCCTTGTAAACTATCCTACAGAGACATCTGCTGTAAGATTTAATTCCACAGACGGTGACAAGTATGCGCTTCGCAACGCTACCAAGAACATCCTTTATGTTGTTGCCAACAGCCGTCAGTATACAGAGACTAACCTGGCACGCGCCATGAAGACTCCTGTATGGAAGACGATCCTTATAGTTGTGGATGTTATCGCAGCAATCGTTATCATCGGACTTCTTCTTGTAGCTATCAGAAACTTCAAGAGAAGGAGATCTGACGCAGAGTAATAATACACAGTTTCTTTTTCTAAATAGAACCCCTCTTTATAGCAAGGGCCGCCTTTGGGCGGTCCTTCTATATTATAGGAATTTACTGCAACTATCTACAGCTTCCGACGTTGTTCAAGCAAGCTTGAAACGTCAACAGCTGCATATCTGCTGCGGATAGTTCCTTTAGTTTTGCAGTTCATGCCACATATAATACAGTTCATGACATATCCGTGCGTGCCTGTTTTTTTATGATAAAGTGTAGCATGTCAAGTGCAGGGAAAGTTCCCTGAGGAGAAGTATTCATAAAGGAGGATGTAAATTATGAAGAAAAGACTTTTAATGCTTATGCTTGCAACAGCAATGGTTCTGCCTCTGGCAGCTTGTGGTGGTTCTGCAGGATCAGACACAAAGCAGGAGAGCTCAGATGATGCAGCAGATCCTTACACAGATCCTTATGCTGATCCCTATGCAGGCGGTGGCAACTAAGAAGACATCAGTAAACACGTAAGAGGAAAACACTAAAAGAGGAATAAACACGTAAGAGGAATACGGTTTAAATCGGAGGAGAAAACAATGAAATTTAAGAAGATCGTAGCTTTGCTCCTTGCAGCAACTATGACAGTAGGTCTCGCGGCCTGCGGCGGAACTGCAAACAACGGCGGTGAGAAAAAGGGGGAGACAGCTCTGACCGGTGACTACACACCTGATGCAGGTGAGAAGTACACCGTAGAAGAGACAGCAGACGGATGGACCAAGATCACAAACGATACAGGCGTTGTTCTTGGACTTTCTCAGAAGTCAGGTGTTAAGATCGTAGAAGAGGATGGATACGCATTCAAGGATCTGAACCAGAACGGAAAACTCGATACATACGAGGACTGGAGGCAGGATGTTGATACCAGAACGGCAGATCTTCTTTCACAGATGAAGCCCGAAGAAAAGGCTGCTATACTTTCGCACGGTGGTTGGGGAGATTTTACGACAGAGCCCCTTACTACAGAGGATAAGTCTTATACATATCTTATCGCAGGCGGACGCGGCGGTGTTACACGTAACCTGGGCCGTGGCGGCGGTGACCATGCAAAGTGGACAAATGCCATTCAGGAAGTAGCAGAGAGCTGCTACTTATGGAATCCCTGCAATGATTTCTATTGACCCTATGAATGTTTCCGGTGTGATCGAGACTACACAGCTTGCTTCTACTATGGATCCTGAGCTGGCAGCAGAGATCGGTCAGACTACTGCAAAGCAGTATCGTGCAGGCGGAGTTACCGCCCTTCTCGGACCCCAGGTAGATCTGGCAGGACCGGTTCAGTCACGTGCAACAGGAACCTATGGTGAGGATCCTCAGCTTACACGCGATATTACTACAGCTTATGTTAACGCTATGCAGTCCACCTACTCTGATGGCGGAGAGGATGAAGGTTGGGGCAGTGAATCAGTATACTGCTTTACAAAGCATTTTGCAGGAGCAGGTGCCACAGGAAATGGTGCAGATGACCATGGTTATGTAGGCCGTTATGCAGTATTTGAGGGAGATAACTTTGAAGCACATCTTATAGCATATCTTGATGGTGTGTTCAAGCTTCCCGGAAAGACCGGATCTTCAGGAATAATGACCGAATATGCGGTCAATGTTGACAAGAACGGTAATCCCTGGACAGAAAAGGAATTTGCAGGCGCTTACAATGATTATCAGTATAAGCTCCTTGAGGAGTATGGCTACGATAACCTCAAGATCACTGACTGGGGTGTATTCGGAGATTTCGGTCCCACAGCTTATAATACTTGGGCTTGCGGTTCATGGGGTACAGAGGATATGGAGACAGCTGAACGTATCGAGTACTTCTTTGAGCTTGGCGGAAACCTTCTCGGTGGATTCGGAAACCAGGAGGATCTGGCAGCAGGCTTCAAGCTTCTTCAGGAAAAGGTCGGCGAGGACAAGGCTGATGAGATCATCTCCAAGGCAGCAGGCAAGTACATCTCACTTATGATGAATCTCAAGATGTTTGAGAATCCTTATAATGACAGTGCATATGCTGATTCTATCATTGCCAGTGATTCTGCTAACGAGTATGGTCTTTCTACACAGGAGAAGGCCGTTACCATGATCAAGAACGACGGCGTTATTAAGCAGGGCGGCAATGGAAAAGACAAGCCTACCGTATATGTTCCCTATGTATATAATGATGGCTACAGTGTCAGCACATTCAACGGAGTTTCCGAAGGTACAGGATCCTGGGCACCCGGTGTTGATACCGAGGTCCTTGGCAACTACTTCAATATCGTAACGGATACACTTGGAGATCCTACAGGTCCCGAGGATGCTGATGGTAACAAGACACATACAAAGGATGATCTGACCCGTGCAAAGGCAGAGGATATCAAGGACTGCGATTATGTACTTGTTGGAATGACCAGCCCTTACACAATGTGCAGAAATGAGAGATTCGCAGGCTTCTGGCAGCAGATCGATGAGAAGGATCTCATCCCTGAGGATCAGGATAAGTGGTATCCCGCATCTATCCAGTACGCTCCCTACACAGCTGAAAATGCTGCTGAGACATCTGTAGAGGGATGGACACTTTCAGACGGATCAAAGGAGAACCGTTCATACAAGGGCAATACTTCACGTATCGATCCTAACTACGGACATCTGGAGGCTCTTGAGTATGCAAACTCCATAGCAGGTGATATTCCTGTAGTAGTATCCATGAACCTGAATCGTTCTATGGTATGGTCAGAGGTTGAGCCTCTTGCAGACGCTATCCTGGTTTGCCCTGCAAAGCAGCTTCCTGAGAGTGTAGCAAATATCATGCTTGGAAAGGTTGAGCCCAGCGGACTTCTCTTTATCCAGCAGGCAGCCAGCATGGAAGCAGCTGAGAAGCAGCTCAATGACGTTCCCCGTGATATGGAGTGCTATGTTGATGCAGATGGCAATAAGTACGATTTCGGATTCGGTATGAACTGGTCCGGCGTTATCAAGGATGCACGTACAGCTAAGTATGCTGATGCAGCACCTCTTACAAAGGTTTCAAGCTTCGATTATTCATCATTTGAAGCTGCAAACAAGAAGCACTAATAAAAACTTTAACACACAAACAAAGAAGAGCCGCCCTTCGGGGCGGCCTTC
>JAEELH010000192.1 GCA_016288825.1 Lachnospiraceae bacterium
AAAAAGGTATAATGTTGCTAAAGCAACTGCGCTCGGCGCCAGAGTTTTGCAAGCAAAACTCTCAGACTGTAGACAAAGTGGTTTTGAGAACTTAGTTCTCAAAGCCATTTTTCTTTTTTGTTTTGGTATATTTTGCATAAAAATGGTTAGGGATGGCCCCTATCAGGCCATCTCTACCCCCCATTCATGCTTGATTTTTGCAAGCTTTTTTAAATTCATACATGCAAAAGTAAGCGCCGCTTTCATCTCCATCCGCGCCTTGCCATACATTTGCGTATATCTGAATCCGTGGTTCTCCTTGGCTGTTCCAAAGATTCTTTCTATCGTTTCTTTTCTGTGAGAATACAGGTCTTTCATCCCAAGGGTACATCTGATGTCTTCGCATTGTTCCATGTAGTCTTCCCATATATGCCGGGTGATTATCTTTACATGATTTTTGCTGAGTGTACACTGCTCAAGGAATGGGCAGCCCTCACATATAGCGCCACAGCTCTTGTATTCCCTGTATCCATCACGATTGGTTGTTGAATATTTCAAAACCTGATTGTTGGGACATATGTAGCAGTCATTGTATTCATCGTATGCATACTCGTTTTTCCTGAAGAATCCCTTCTTTGTCATGGGACGCTTATAGGGAAGAAGGGGTGTAATACCATCATCTATTAGCATCTTAGCTATGGCAGGAGTTTTGTAACCTGCATCAGCAATGATTGTTTCTACTCCTATATCCTTGATCTTATCGTATAGGCCCTTGAATGTTCGGCTGTCATGCTCGTTACCTGGATTAACGGTAAAGTCCAGTATCCATCCGTTCTTATCACAGGCTGTTTCTACGCCATATGCGAATACGTTCTTGTGTTCACCTTTCCTGAACCATCCGCTTTCCGGATCTGTAGTACTGCACCTTACTTTTTTCGTATCCTTGGGGACATCGTCTGTAAAATCGCTGAAGTCATCATGACCACCAGAACCTTTATCATCGTCATCATCATTGTCTTTCAGTGGCTTCTTTCCGTGTTCTACACGATCTTCGTTTATCTCTTTCTTGAGCATCTCTTCATAGAAAAGTGCTTCCTGCTTTGCAAGCTTGTGCTGCATCTTTCTGTTATTGGCTCTGGCTTTAACGTGTGTTGCATCTACAAACACCGCGGTTGGATCTACAAGCTTGAAACGGTAGCAGTCCTCAAGAATGCGCTGGAATATCTGCTCAAACAGATCCGTATCCTTAAATCGGCGTGTATAGTTCTTGCCAAATGTCGAGAAGTGCGGAACAGGTTCATTGAGGTCAAGGCCAAGGAACCATCTGTAGGCCACGTTGACTTCAATATCCTTGATGGTCTGACGCATGCTCTTGATTCCGTATAAGTATTGAATAAATGGGATCTTGATGAGAGTGACAGGATCCATGCTGGGCCTGCCCATGTCTGGAGAATATCTATCTTCGACGAGATCGTAAATGAATGACCAGTCAATCGCCTTGTCTATAAGTCTTAACATATGATCTTGTGGCACAAGAGTATCCATACTTACGATCTGCATCTGTTCACGTTTAATTTCAGTATTAGAAGTCATCATAAAAGCTGTCCCCCATCCTCAACTTTGATATTTCTATTATAACAGAAAAAGTGCCTCAATCCCAGATAAACACTGGATTTGTGGTACTTTTACACAAGAAAAATCCGCGGCATCGCCGCGGACTTTGTCTACAGTCTGAGGCACCGCATCTGCGGTGCCTTTTTTTACTGACCAAAGGTACCGGGTACAAGTGGCTGGCAAGAGGTTGCCAACTGTACCCGGTACCTTTGGCTTATGGCCTTGTTTCACGCTGTTTCACAAGTTTTCCTTGTATTAAAGGCGGTGTTAGTTTATAATAATCAGGAAGTTTTTTGACGATTAGGAGAACCGATGATGGATCTTGATGAGAGATTTCAATCAAGGAGTGAGGAGTTTTCAGATGACAATCTTCTCCTCCAGATAGATGCTTTCAGGGACAAGGCTCGTCAGCTCCAAAACCTTATCACGACCAAGCAGCGCAAGGTGGCAACCCTTGAGGCAACTGTTCGGGCAAGAGAGGAGGAGGTTGCTGACAAGGAAGCACAGATAGCCATCCTCCAGCAGGAGCTCATTGATAAGCAGCGTCAGGCAGATGGACTTGTGAACTCGGTTGAGCTGCAGGTAGACAGGATGCTTCGTACCATGAGAGGCGATTTCGCGGATATGTCCAGACGCCTCGAGGATGTGGTTACCCGTGCAGCAGGTTCAGAGCCGGCTCCCCGTTCATATACAGCTGAGAGGGACAGATACGAGGAACCAAGACCCGAGGTTTCATACAGGGATCCGCTTTCGCCCATACCTCAGAGCCAGCCGGCAATTCAGCTCAGTGAGCCTACGGAGCAGGTGTCTCTTTCACCTGATACCGTAGTTACAGCGCAGATTTCGGAAAGCAGCCCTCTTTTTGACAAGATGGATCTTCTGGCCAATGAGATCGATGCACTTAAGCAGGAGATCATAGGCAGGAACAAGGAAATAGAGGATCTGAAGAAGGAACTGAAGTCAACCATTGGAGCAGAGGTTGCAACCCTGAAGGATTCCCTTGC
>JAEELH010000193.1 GCA_016288825.1 Lachnospiraceae bacterium
GTTTCATCACCCAGGATTTGTTCTAGCTGCAGTTCGTTGTCATTCTTGGGATCGTAGTTCGGTTCTTTTTTCCGCTTTGCATAATCATAGGCCTTTTTGAGGACTTCTTTTCTTCCCTCTATACCTATGTTATATAGACCTATAGGCTGCCCTTCCTTCACCGGATGGCCAAATTCTTCGGCATTAAGTGAATCACCAAGCATCATGGTGATCCTCTCCTTCATTCTCTCCGGCTTCAGTTTTACGATAACCTGACCGTATGTGGACACTTCATTGATGGAGGACTTTACTTCCTTCTTCAGATCTCCGTGTGAAAGATAGCCATACACCTCATACTGATCGTTGGGCAATACATTCAGATTTTCGTTCTTTTCCAATTTTTCCGCAATTACTCTTAACTGCTTCTCTTTTTCAGCAGGATCCAGTTTCTTGTTATCTCTGATCTTTTTATACTCTTCGTAGAGTTCCTCACCCGCTTTTTGATCCTTCTTTTTTAATTTGTTGGTACCATATACCTTGTCAGTAAAATACCTCCTTAAAAACAGATCAAGTCCACCGCCGCCAGCGGCAACCTGTCCTTCTATCTGTGTTTTAAATCGTCCCGTATTTAAGATAAGACCTATTGTATTCGGATCACCAACTCGGATCTGATAAGATTTCTCCGGCATATTTTTAAGGACAGCATCCATATAATCCTTAATGAGATTATCTGCCTCTTCTTCTGTAAGATTTGTCTGATATTCTTCATTAAATTTATCAATGGTTTTTAGTCGCTTTTTTTCATTCTCTTTGTAGCCCTCTAAGTGTTCCTGGTTGGCTTCTCCCATGTGCTTTAAGGTATAAGGTTTCTTTGCTTCCAAATGGCTGTTGATCATAGCATTCATAGCCATTTCGTAGGTCATTCCTTCCTGCATCAGAGCCTCTAACTCATGATCATAGGCAGCCAGTTCTGCCTCATCATTCTGCCTTTGTTCTTCCTCATTTGCCCCCATATATTTTTTGCTGTATTCCAGGGAATTCTTCTGTGAAAGAACATCCAGTTTCTGATCGATTTTGGACTTCACCCCCGGTATGGCACTTTCTTTTTTCGTACCTTGAATGAGCGAACCTACTTCCTGCTCCAAAAGAGCGATATCTGCCAGTACCCGCCGGCAGAGATTCGCGCTTTCGATCCTGAATAATGCAGCGGCACGAAGCTCCTTGATCCTGTCGATGGAATACTGGGCAAGCTCATCCTTTGTATTGATAGGTTTTTGAGCCTTTTCTTTTCGTTCTTCTTCCCTGATGACTTTTGCACCGATCTTTTTAGATACGGCATCAAGCTTCTTTTCCGATTTCTTGCACTCATTAAGAAGCTCGTTCATCATTTCTTTCTGTACCGGTGAGTTGACTTCCTCCAGCGTCGCATCGGGTTTGACCTCGATACGTGTGGTTAAACCTACTCCCTTTTGGGCAGCCTTTCCTGACAATACTCCGTTTATAGCCGAAGACAGATCGGCCTTTGCATGTATCAGTTCCACTACATCTTTGGGCAGAGAATCAAAAAACGGCTTATTGACCTTGTCCTTCATTGCGTTTTCCAGGTATCCCAGCTTTCCCATCATACCCTTGTACTCCACCGCATGATCCTGCAGCCAGGCAAAATCCGTCATATCAATGCTGAGATTAAAAGTCATGACCTCCTTGACCCACTCCTGCAAAAAAGGCACTCTGACACTCAGATCCTTTTTAAGCCATGCTATCACCATGCGTTCATTGTAGTCTCGTGCTTCTCTTCCCTTTTCTCCGATGGGATTTCCTTCGCCGTCCATCTGATAACGCTTGCAGTATATGGCGAGCATCCTGCCGTCAATGTCCTTGTCTTTTTGGATCACCTTCTTGGAGTCCAGTTTATTTCTCTTACAGATATCCTTAAGCTCATTTTCCCCGAAATCGTTGTCTGCTTTAAACCTTTCCACGCATCTTAGGGCGCGATAATCCAACACTTCGTTTTTTGGATACTGCTTTTTGATCTCTTTTACCCGTGCTTCATCCCTGCGACGGGCTTTCCATCCCTCAAGACCTTTGTTTACGGGTGTAAATTCCTGCAATGGCTTGCCCTCAGCGGTCTCCTTTGCCTCGATATTAAAATGGGCTTTTGCAGCGTACTCCTGTACATCCTTGGACAGCTTGAGGATAAAATCCTGATACTCCGTACTGGATTTTTGCTCCTCAAAGGATTTGAAGACAGGCTCTTTCTGATCCTGTTGCATTTCCTCAACAACAGGTGATGTTCTGATCTCTAAGCTTTGTTCCTTATTGATGATTGTCTGTTGATCCATAACTGCCCCCTTATCTGCCGCTTACTTTATTTCTTCCGTTCCCGATAAGCCGGCTATATCCGATAATACCATCTGCGTTCGATGTTGACGGCTTTCGGAAATACCTCTGCGATAAAATCACCCAGCTCAACATCCACTACAGGAAAATATATCATTTCCCTTCTGTCGAGATTCTTCTCAAATGCTTTGATCAGTCCCATAAACAATTCAACAAGATCGCTTTTCTCCTCAAAATAAACAGAGGATGCGCTCTTCACTCCGTCTTTTTCATCATCGATGATGATATACCCCATGATACCGCTATGATCCTGCATCACCACCGAGCACTCATCATACACTTCCTCTGCCCAAAACCCGCCCTCAGGCTGCGGCAGCGTCTTATCTCTTGCAAAGCTTTCCAATTGACGGATCTGATCTTTAGTCAATTCACTGAGCGTCTTTACCCCGCCTTTGTAGTATCCGTGATCATAGAATTCACTGTCACAAAGCTGAGACCCCTTCACTCTCATAAGTCCCACATTCGCCTTATCCTGCATGGCACCGTGGTGCTCCAAAAAACGATCCAAAGCAGCATGGTTACTGTCTGTCTTTATATAATCAAAGCGTAATGTGGTGATATAATCGGGAAGAATGACTGTCAGTTCCTCAAGCAGAAAGCTCCCCACTCCCCTGCCCCGGTATTTCGGCGACACATAAAATGAAGAAACCATAAAGGTGCTATCGCCGTACGCCTCTCCGCAAATTGCACCAACTGCGACACCTTCGATCACTGCCCCAAAAGCGACAACCGGCATCCCGGCCTTAAGCTTTCTGGCATCATCGGGAAGCATCAATGGCGAAAACACATCTGATTCTTCCTGCGTAATATATTCTATTTTAATATCTGATCTTTTCATTTGTTATACTTTCCGAGTAATTGATGATTCTATTATGTTGTTATGTTATACCCTACAAAGGTATTATAACGCATATCATTCTCTTTGAACCACGTTTTTTTTGTGTTACATCCATCATAACAATGACAAGCCATTACAAATGGGATTACCGGCAAGTGAAAGAGCAAAGTTACTCGGACATTCTGTCGAGACTAACCTTAAGTATTACACCTTCGCCAGAATAGATGAATATATCGATGAATTATGCGAGAAAATCAATGCTTTCGACGATGAAACAAGAGAAAACCCTATTGAAAATGATAAGGGTACCTCGAGGTACCTTAAAATTGTTCCATTTCAAGCAAAAGAAAAAAGCCCTCAGACCGCTAAATCTCAGGCTTTTCTCTAAAACACTATAATGCGGAGGATGGGACTTGAAAAAATTTTCTACCCAAGAAATCCAGTAAAAAGGAGGATTACAACGTCAACTCCTCTTGGGTACCTCATAGGGTACCTCAAATATTATATGGGTACCTCACCCAAAAAGAATCTCTAATTACATATGCATATTCAGTTATAGGTGCTTAAATCAGGCACCTATTTTTTATGCCTTTCTTCACAGAAAAAGAAAGGAAACGCATATGGAAAAGACAATAACTATTACATCCGGCAATCCAATTGTAGATCAGGTTGCCACCATGAATCTAACCGGAAATATCATTCCGGAATCTTGGTATCACACCATTATCAATGAGAATGGTAAGACTAATACTCTCGCCATCCTAATTCTTGCGGATATCATTTATTGGTATCGTCCAACAGAAGAACGTGACGAAACCACGTTGTCCGTATCTTATTCAAAAAAATTCCACGATGAAGACTATCTCCAAAGAAGCTATGAACAGCTTATGGAGAAGTTCAACATTTCAAAGAGGCAGGCACGAGATGCTCTCATCCTTGCCCGATTTTCTACTTTTGATCTTATTACAGGGGCTGGCCATGCCAGCCCCTCAAAAGTGCCCCTCAAACCGCACCCTCAAACCAGCCCCTCAAACTAAACCCTCAAAAGACCCCCACTAAAAAAGAGCCAGCCCCTCACAACTGACCCTCAAAAACTTTGGCAAACCCTCAAAAACTTTGATTATCCAGATATTATAAATATCTCCATCGCTCTTGTTGATTTTGGGTTATTCCCTTAATTTGTCAATGTAAACTTAATGACATTGGGATAAACCGCTTCCTTTTAAAAGCTTTCTGTCCAGATTCTGATATCATCTGCCGATGCTCCTGTCGAGAACCTTTTGCCCGGCTTCCATGAACCGGCACCTGCAAGTTCTTCCAATCTGTTTGCGCTTCCTCCAATACTGCTGCTACCGGATGTGCAGAACGGAATGATCGTGATACCCGAAAGATCATATTCTTCCACAAAAGTATCCATGATCCTGGGAGCCTGTCCCCACCAGATCGGATAGCCCAAATACAGCGTGGTGCAGCCGGAAAGTGAAATTTTGTTTTTGATTTCCGGTCTGACTGACAGATCATTTTGTTCTACTGTCGCCCTGGTAGATGAATCATTATAATCAAGATCCTCATCGGTATATGGATCTGCCGGCAAAATCCTTTGAATCTCACCGCCTGTGATCTCCGAGATCTTTTCAGCGATCTTCTTCGTGCGCCCTGTCTGAGAAAAATAGACAACCATGATTTTTTCTTTATTCTCTGCCCGGGTTATTGATACAGTTACGCGGTCCTTACCCAAAAGTTCCTTCAACTCCGCCTGCGTTTTTCCCGTGATCTTCCCTAATCGGGTGTATGACCAGGTATTTGAGTCATAAAAAATAGAAATCGAATTACTGGAATACAACACAATATCTCCGGCTTGAGTAGTAATATTACTGTCATCCTGCGGAAGTGAGCTGCCAATATCACCAACCTGCTCAAAACCTCCGTATTGCTGCGTATTAATAGTGAGTGGCGCGAGGCTCTTGAGTGCTTCTACACTTTTATTATTTTCCCACTCAACATCCAATTTTATACCATCTACAGTGAGAACAAGATCCGAGGTCTGTACCTCATCTATTTGCGGCTGAGTTATTGTTGAATCCATAACCTTCACCTTACAGGAGTATTTCTTTCCCTTATATTTTGCAATAATCTTCGTGGAACCGGCCTGCCTTGCCGTGACCTTTCCGTTCTTTACGGTTGCAATATTTTTATTTTTACTAATCCATTTGACTTTTCCGGAATCTGCTCCCTTCAATTTCAACTTGTAACTCTTGCCTTTTTCTATTGAAATTGCTTGCTTGTTGAGCTGTGGCGCTGATGCTTGGCTAAATGTGCACGAGCTTAAAAAAGCAAACATAAGCAGCGCCATTAATAATGTAAATACCTTCTTCACACTCTTTTCCTCCCCTTTCCGGACTTCTTTTCTGTTATTATATCTCTCTCATCTGCCCCATCTTTTTTGAAGGCTTCAATCTGACGGTCGAGATTTTGGGACACAGATGATACTCTGGCATAATAGTATGTCTTTATAATGAATCAGCCAGAAAACCCATGGTCTTTAGACCGTGGGATGAATGGCGTCAGATTCAAGGCCAATTATTTTACTGAAATAATAGAATTATGGTAAATTATGTGATATAATATACATACAGGAAATCCATTTTCCGAGTCTACGAAAGGAGAAATCTGTATGTATCTTACTGTCAAACAACAAGTGAAGCATCTTTCCAAGGAAGATTATCTTACTATAAAAGA
>JAEELH010000194.1 GCA_016288825.1 Lachnospiraceae bacterium
AAGGTTGAAAAGGAGGCTGCAGACAACGCCAACAAGGCCAAGAGCAGCTTCCTGGCCAACATGTCCCACGAGATCCGCACCCCCATGAATGCCATTATCGGAATGGACGAGATGATCCTTCGTGAGACCCAGGATGCCCGCATCCGCAAGTTTGCCAACGATAGCCAAAGCGCCGGCAAGACCCTGCTTTCCAGCAACAACGACATCCTGGACCTGTCCAAGATCGAGTCCGGCAAAATGGAGCTGGTGCCCGTTGATTACGAGATCATGTCCGTGCTCAATGACATTATTAATATGACCCGTCAAAAGGCGCTGGACAAGGGCCTTGCCTACGAGTTCAACGTTGATCCGGACATTCCTACCGTTTTTCATGGTGATGATGTCCGCATTCGTCAGGTGATCATCAACCTGACCAACAACGCCATCAAGTACACCCAGGAGGGAAGTGTCCGAATTCGGATTTCCTATGATGCGACCGAGAAAAAGCTTCGCGCCGCTGTTTCCGATACCGGAATGGGTATCCGCGCTGAGGATATGGACAAGCTCTTTTCTTCTTTCCAGCGACTCGATGAGACGAAGAACCGCAACATTGAGGGGACCGGTCTCGGACTTAACATTACCCGACGCTTTGCTCAGATGATGGGCGGAGATATCATAGTTGAAAGCGAGTACGAAAAGGGAAGTACCTTCACTGCAGAACTCATCCAGGAGGTTGTGGATGCAAGTCCGATAGGGGACTTTGAAAAGCGTCTCGAAGAGTTTGGTGCAACGGCAGAGGAGTTCAAACCCGCCCTTATCGCGCCCGACGCACGCATCCTTGTTGTAGATGACAACGAGATGAACCTTGAAGTCATCACCTCTCTTCTTGAGGACACGCGGATCCGGATCACCACGGCAACTTCCGGTTTTGATTGTATCGACATACTGAAAAAGAAGACCTTTGATGTAATCCTTCTGGATCAGATGATGCCCAAGATGTCCGGTACTGAGACACTGGCATCCATCAAAGCTGACCATCTGGCAGACGATATCCCGGTCATCGCCCTTACCGCCGATGCCATTGCCGGAGCCCGTGAAACCTATATTCAGGAGGGCTTCACCGATTATCTTGCCAAGCCGGTCATGTATCCCGAGCTTGAGGCGATGCTGCTTAAATGTCTGAAACCGGACTTGCTGATCACGGAGGAGGAGCTGGCAAAGCGGTTCCCGGCCGTAGCAGATTCCGCAGGACAGTCGGGCCGGTCATCCTCTGGCACAGCAACTCAGCCTGACGGCGTAGGTGCAACCTCGGGAGCGGCCAAGTCTGACAGCACTGGTTCCCAGCCTGGCAGCGCTGCGGAGCACTCTACACCGGCGGAGCAAAAAGACAAGCCCGTAGTCCTTGTCATCAACGACTCTGCAGACAAGCTTCGGGAACTCAAGGCCGTCATTTCCCCCTCCTACAAGGGAGTTTTTGTCAAGGACGAGGCCGCAGCAGAAAAGTATCTTTCAAAGCACGAAGTTGAATTCATAATCCGCGGAGGCGACGCAGGCAAAACCCGGGAAAATACTGACTAAATCAGCACTCCCTCAACGTTGTTTTCAAAGCATTACTCAGCTGTTGTGTCGATAAAATTTGGCGCGAAGAAATCATGGAGAAAAACATGACAAAAGAAATGAAAAACCGAATGCTGATATTGGCCCTCGTGGGCTACATAATGGGTATGATGTTGGGTGCATTCATCAATGTCTTTGCCGGCGACCCTTCTTGGATCGCTGACAATAAGTGGTTTTTTATGGCCCAGCTTTTCGGCTCGGGACTCCTTGGTGCCTTCAACATGGCCGGCACCATTGTCTATGATATTGAGGATTGGGGCCTGACCAGAGCCACAGTAACCCATTATGTTTTGGCGCTGGGAGCATTTCTTGTAGCTAATTTTACTCTGGGTTGGTTTCCCATGGAGATCATGTTATACGTTTTCATCATGTTTACCATCGCGTACTTTATCATTTGGTTGATCATGTTCCTCAAATTTAAGCGCGAGATCAGGCTTATGAATCAGGAACTCAAAGAAATGCTTGCCAAGGAAAAGGAAGGGACTCAGGTATGAGAATATATTCAGCAATTATGAAAAAAATAGTCGGCCTGGCCCTTTCTATTGCTCTTGTGGCAGGCATTTTTCCGAATACATTTATGACAGTAGAGGCGGCGGCAAATCGTGTCACCATGACTTCTTCCGTCAGCATCCGCTCGGATGAATCAAAGGTCGTGAGCCCTGTGGGCAATGGCTACACCATTCAGAGCCTTACCACCTCCAGCTCCAACAAAAAGGTAGCTACCGCCAAGGTTGAGGGCCTTTCCGTGCGCATCGTCGGCGTTAAGCGAGGCCGCGCAGTTATCACAACAGAGGTTAAGGCCAAAAAAGGCACTTCACAAAAGACGTTTACCCTCCGCACTACGGCCAAGATAAGTAGCGCACTGCCCGTTGTCACGGTCACAACCCAGAGCAGGCTGGACAGCGCCCTCAAGAAAAAGACACCCTGCATAGTTCGTATAGTTTCTTATGACGGCAAGTCCAAAACCTTTAGTATTCCTTCGGGAAACCATCCTTCCATGGATCTGGAGATAGACGCCGCCGGCGCAACGGTTAATAACAAGGGTACTTTCCGCACAGTCACCATCATCAATATTTCCGGTGGCAAGTACAACGAGGGTGCCAAGGCCAACAGTCTTACTGTCAACACCATTGGCAAGTCCGATATCGTAGTTAAAAAGAATGCAAGAGTAAAGACCCTGGCAACCATTTATGATCCGGGCCTGACCGGCGTACGGACAAGTTCGGGTAAGAAACTTGCTGGTCTCACGGAAGTAGGTAAAGAAATTACTACATCCACAAGAGCAATAATAGAATCTGACTCAATTACAAACAACTTTGAAAAACTGATAACAGAAGAATCACGCGCAGGCAAATGCTTGTCCGATATCGTACTACCCATAGTAACGGATGAAAGCTCAGATTATCTGCAGGCAGATGTTGATCGACTCAAGGGAGACGAGCCTGT
>JAEELH010000195.1 GCA_016288825.1 Lachnospiraceae bacterium
GAACCTCCGGTCCATAGTACCCGTAGCGACCTTTGTTTTCCGTCGTCACTTATGCGTCGTACTTTGACGCATTACGTGACGTGACGAGAAAACTACGAGCGAAAGCGTGTCGCCAAGGGTATTATGGCCGGAGGTTCGGCTTAGGAATCACCGTAAAGCACGGCGTTCGGTTAAATATTCAATATATAATTCAGTATAGAATTCAGTTCAAAATTTACTCCTCTACGGAATAGTTCGGAGCTTCCTTAGTTATATGGATATCATGAGGATGGCTCTCTTTGAGTGCCGCCGCAGAAATCTTGACCATCTTGCTATCACTGTGAAGCTGCTCGATAGTCTTGCATCCGCAATATCCCATTCCTGATCTGATACCGCCAACCAGCTGGAATACAACGTCCTCAAGAGATCCCTTATAAGCCACGCGGCCCTCAACTCCCTCGGGAACGAGCTTGCGTGCGCCCTCCTGAAAATAACGGTCCTTAGAGCCGTTTTCCATGGCTGCGATGGACCCCATACCTCTGTATACCTTGTACTTACGTCCCTGGAAAAGCTCTGTCTCACCGGGTGCCTCATCACATCCCGCAAACATGCTTCCCATCATGCAGACATTACCACCGGCTGCAAGAGCCTTGGTCATGTCTCCGGAGAACTTGATTCCACCGTCCGCAATAACAGGGATATCATACTTCTTAGCCACATTGTAGCAGTCCATGATAGCTGTGATCTGAGGAACACCAATACCTGCAACAACTCGTGTTGTACAGATGGATCCGGGTCCGATACCAACCTTGACAGCGTCTGCTCCGGCGTCGATAAGAGCCTGTGTAGCCTCTCCAGTAGCAATATTACCTGCGATAACGGGAAGATTGGGAAACTCGCTCTTAACACGCTTAACAGCCTCGATGATATTCTTGGAATGGCCATGGGCACTGTCCAATACGATAACATCAACATGGGCGTCTACCAGTGCCTGGATCCTCTCAGACATATTAGCCGTGATACCAACACCGGCACCGCAGAGAAGACGTCCCTTTTCATCCTTGGCGGAAAGGGGATATTTGATCTGCTTTTCAATGTCCTTGATAGTGATCAGTCCCTTGAGATGGCCCTCGGCGTCAACGATGGGGAGTTTTTCCTTTCTTGCGCTGGCAAGGATCTTTTTAGCCTCATCGAGAGTGATACCCTCCTGAGCTGTAACAAGATTCTCGGAAGTCATAGACTCCTTGATCTTCTTGGAGAAGTCCTCCTCAAACTTAAGATCGCGGTTGGTAATGATACCTACGAGCTTGCCTCCCTGGGTGATGGGCACACCTGATATCCTGTACTTTGCCATGAGCTCATCTGCATCCTGCAGTGTATGCTCGGGTGAAAGTGAAAAAGGATCTGTGATAACACCATACTCGGAACGCTTAACCTTGTCTACTTCGTCGGCCTGCTCCTCGATGGACATATTCTTGTGGATGATACCGATACCACCCTGACGTGCCATAGCAATAGCCATGCGGTGCTCTGTAACCGTATCCATAGCCGCGCTCATCATAGGGATATTAAGAACGATATCCTTGGTCAGTCTGGTGGTCAGATCAATAAGATTAGGTGTAACCTCCGAATATGAAGGAACCAAAAGTACGTCATCAAAAGTAATACCATCGCCGATAATAGTAGCCATCTTCTACCCCGCTTTCCTTAAAAACTTGATCAATGATTTTCCAAAAATCATAACAAATCCAAACGAAAAATTCAACCGTGAAGGAGGTCAAATCTTTTCCAATTTCGCGAAGGATGCAAACATCTTTTTAGTGCCAAATGCATCAAAATCCACGGTTATCTCGTAGTCTCTGCCTCCCTCGATGATTCCGGTAACTTCTCCCTCACCGAATTTCTTATGTTTGACCCTATCGCCTACTCCATAGGAAAGTGCCTGCTTTTCAATCTTGGTACCAAAACTCTTGGCCTTTTCCACAGTAGACTTGTATGTCTGAGCTGCCGTAGGCGACGGTTTTTTCCCTGTTGGACGGGAATAGCCTCTGGTAAGTCCGAAATCATCCTTGGGCTTGGGAAGGGATACTCTCGTAGGAGTGTCGGAATCCAGTACTTCATCCGGGATCTCTCCCACAAATCTGGAAACCTTGGCATACTTCATCTCTCCGCGGACCATCCTTGATCTGGCCGCGGTCATGGTAAGTTCCTTCATGGCACGGGTGATGCCCACATAGCAAAGACGTCTTTCCTCCTCTATCTCCGCCTCACTGTTGTCAGAGAAAATGGACATCTCACCGGGGAAAAGTCCGTCCTCCATACCTGCCATGTAAACAAAGGGGAACTCCAGTCCCTTGGCTCCGTGAAGCGTCATAAGAACAACATACTCGTCGCTCTCCTCCAGCCTGTCGATGTCAGCTATAAGAGAAACTTCCTCCAAAAATCCGGACAGCGTGGGCTCCTCGGCGGCCCTTTCATAGTCTGCAGCCTTGGAAATGAACTCGTCCAGGTTTTCTATCCTGGCAGCGCTTTCGTCTGTATGTTCAACCTGTAGTTCTTCCCTATATCCGGTCTTATCAAGGATCTGTCTGACGAGTTCGGTTACGCCCACCGTTGCTGCACTTTCTTTAAACTCCTCGATGGTATCAACAAATTTGGAAAGCTTTTGAGTGGAACGGCCAAAGAGACCCGATCGCCTGTCAGCAAGAAGAGCCTCATAAAAACTGATCTCATGTTCTGCGGCATATGCAGCCACATTGTTTTCCGTGGTCTTTCCTATACCTCGCTTGGGAACATTGAGGATCCTCTGGATAGCAAGATCGTCTCTTTCGTTGTCCACAGCCTTCAGATATGCCAGGATGTCCTTGATCTCTTTTCTCTGATAAAAGTTAACGCCGCCCACAATCCTGTAGGGAATATTCTCATAGAGGAACTTCTCCTCCAAAAGTCTGGACTGGGCGTTGGTGCGATACAGGACCGCACAATCCCTGTAGACTGCATCTCCCTTGTAAACGCGGCTCTTGATGCTTCCAGCAATAAACTGAGCCTCTTCATAGGCACTGTCAAACTGTCTGAAGCGAACCTTTTCTCCCGTCTCCTGCTCAGTC
>JAEELH010000196.1 GCA_016288825.1 Lachnospiraceae bacterium
CAAGTTAACCAAGGTTATTTCCGTGATCCTCATGGTATGTCTCGTGGTTACCGGTTTATATGTATTGACCAGCTGCAAGGTGGCTGTTGCCGATGAGAAGACTCAGACAGATACAGCAAATAGCAGTGACGGACAGGCTTCGGATCAGACTGATCAGACCCAGACTCAGGAGACAGCTGATACCACTACAGAGCAGACGGAGGAAACCACAGAGGAGGCAACTGCGCCTACAGGAGTAAAACCTCTTCATGTTAAGGGTACCAAGCTGGTGGACAAGGATGGCAAGGCAGTGATCCTTCAGGGCCCCTCACTTCATGGCATTTCTTTTACATTCTGGAATTCCAAGGGTAAGGAGACCAAGGCTACCGATTATATCTCCAAGGCTGCTTTTAAGACTTTGAAAAAGGATTGGCATGCCAATACCATTAGGGTTCCTGTATATACAGAAGACTACATGGGATATTGCAACGGCGGAAGTGACAATCAGAAAAAAATGCTGAAGTCCGTATACAAGGCAGTGGATTGCGCAACAGAACTGGATATGTATGTGATCATTGACTGGCATATCCTTTCCGACGGCAATCCCAATAATCATAAAAAAGAGGCTAAGACCTTCTTTAAAAAGATGGCTAAAAAGTATGCGGATCATGATAATGTGATCTATGAGATCTGCAATGAGCCTAACGGAGGCGTTAACTGGAAGGATCATATAAAGCCCTATGCCAAGACCATTGTTTCCACTATCAGAAAATATGATGATGATGCCATCATAGTAGTGGGTACGGGTACCTGGTCGCAGGATGTAGATCAGGTGATAGGAAATAAGCTTTCCGATAAAAACGTCATGTATTCATTGCATTTTTATGCCTCAACCCATGGTGAGTGGCTGATAGACAGAGCACAGAAGGCTATCAATAAAGGTGTGCCGATATTTATAACCGAGTGCAGTATTTGTGAGGCATCCGGTAACGGATCCATCAACAAGACCATGGCCAATAAATGGATGAAGTTTATCAGGAAAAATTATATACCTTTCATTTGTTGGAATCTTTCTAACAAGAATGAGGCAAGTTCGCTTATAAAAGAAAGCTGTACAAAAAAGAGCGGCTGGACCACGAAACAGCTTTCAGCAACAGGAAAGTGGTTCAGGACCAAGATGAGAAAAAAGTAGGCGGGTTAGTTTTTTGAAAAGGAAGTTTTCGGTCAATTCATTATTAAGTCTCCTTATGGTGGCGATGGCAATCATCGCCGCCTTGGGTCTTTTTGCCCTCAGAGACATAGATAAAGAGTTAATAGATATTGATGACGGCTGGGATATAACCGTTTTTGATAAGCAGTATCAGAACGTTTCTCTCTCAGATTTTGTGGTACCTGAAACTATCAAAAAAGGGGATACCATGATCCTGGAGAGAGATATGTCTATGTTGGGAGACGATCTTTACTCTATAAGGATGTACACCAGACTTTCTTCCATCGTTGTTTATGCAGATGAGTCTGTTATCTATTCATATATGCCGGATGCCGTAGAGACCGGTGAGTTCACCGGAAGTGGGTATCATTTCGTACTTCTTCCTTCCAATATGGAAAAAAGACATCTTACGGTTATTATCAGAGCCTGTGAGAATAGGGCGTTCCAAAGTCCCTTTGAAATGGAGCTGAGTCCTACGGATGTAATTTATAATGATTTTGCCGTTGAAAGAGAGATCGGCATGATCATCAGTATTTTCCTGGTGGTAGCCGGATTTATGATCTCGCTTATCGCTATAGCTTCCATGACTATCAATTCGGATTTTTATCCCCTTATCATGATAGGTATATTTGCGGTATGTGCCGGTATCTGGGCTCTTTGTTCAATGAAGATATTCCAGTTCTTTTCAGTACCCATCGCACTGGGAGCAGACATAGAATACATGACCATGTTCCTTCTGCCTTTGCCCATCATCAGACTTTCATTGTGGCAGAGAGAGCATATGCCAAGGCTTGAACGTACGGCATTGCAGATAATGTTTTGGGTTTATCTGTCATTCCTCGCTGTAATGACACTTTTCCATTTTGCGAATATCGTTCATTTCCCGGTGGTGACTTTTGTTTTCCATGCTACGATGATGGTATCGATACCGCTTCTTCTTTTTGTTCGTCCAGGCCAGTGGGGGTGTCTGTCCGCTTCGGAAAGGATGTTCCAGATCGGGATGTGGATCACTGTTTGCGTTGGTATTTTTGATATCATCTGGTATTATCTCTGCAGATTCGTGTTTAATACTGTCAACAGGTTCTCCGACACTGCGCTTCCCCTGGGATTTCTTTGCATGGTTTCAGTGCTGTTGCTTTCTTATCTGTTGGATCTTTACGCCCGCAGGTTGAATGAAAGCGAGAAGAATCAGCTTGAAAAACTGGCATATCAGGATGAACTTACGGGTCTTGCAAACAGAGCCAGGGGTGAGCAGGTCCTGGAAGAGGCCAGGGACTGGAAAGAGGAGTATGCCATCGTCAATCTCGACCTTAACGGCCTCAAGACTATCAATGACAAGTATGGTCATGCGCAGGGAGATATTTATCTGACACGTTTTGCTGCGGTTCTGGGCGAGATATTTGCCCGTGAGGTACTTGTTGCCAGGATGGGAGGAGATGAGTTTTTCGTGATCATTCGTGGAAGTGATCGTATTGCGAAACTCAGTGGTCTTCTTACAGCAATGCAGCAAAGGGAATTGGAAATGTCGGGAGAAGTGGAGTTTTTGATAGATGCATCATACGGAGTTGCCAGGAGCAGTGAACTTACCTTCCCTAATCCCGAGGCTCTTTATCGTATGGCGGATCAGAGGATGTACAAGATGAAAATGCTTTCAAAGAAAGGTCGCATGTAGATGGATGCCCATAAGATACGCATATTAAGATCGATCATAGAGTGCGTTTTTTTGGTATGTATCATCATACTTTTCTTTGGGTTCCTTAGAGTCCGAAGTCAGACTACTTCCTTCAGTTTTGACTCGGGTTGGGATATAACCTTTGAAGAACATACATACAAAGACCAGGATGTGACCAAGTTTGTTTTTCCCCGCTCCATTCAAAAGGGGGATGAGGTGATACTTACCAATACGATCCCCAGTACCGGTGAAACGCAGCCTACAGTATCATTCCTTTCATTTCTTTCAGTTGTGGATATGCATCTTGACGGAGAGCATTTCTACGAACATGGATTAAAAGCATATGACGAGGGAAAGATGATCGGAAGCGGATACCATAGGATCAGGCTTCCGGATAACTGTGAGGGAAGAGAACTTTCTATCAGGATAGTGGTAGGTGAGGACAATGCCTTCACCAATATCGAACCCATCGAACTTCTGGATTCTTATGCATCCATAACAGGTTTTGCAGGGGCTAACGCATATAACTTTTTCATTTCCATTTTTCTTATGATAGTGGGAGTGGTATTGCCGCTTGTTGCCATCCTCTTTTATTTCATGGGCAAGGAGTACGAGAGACTTGTGCTTATTGGAGCCCTTGCTTTTTGCATGGGTACCTGGTCCCTTTGCAACACCAAGATAATCCAGATCTTTTCCGTCGATCTTGAGTGGAATACTATGCTGGAGTATATCATGCTTTATATGGCGCCTTTACCGGCTCTTAGGATAATTGATCTTACCCGTTCGGAAAAGGACAGGACAACCGGTAAAAATGCGGTTATTATCACAATGGCTGCAGTAATATCAATTTTCTTTATATCTGCCATAGTTTTGCACGTTACCAATATCATCCATATTTGTCAGCTTTTGCCTTATTTTCACGTGGTTGCAGCAGTAGGTGTTATAGCTTGCTTTGGAATTTCATTCCAGCCTTTTTCAAACCTTTCAAAGTCTGACAAACTTATGTATATTGCCCTCTTGACTATGATCATTGCAGCAGTATTGGATATGATCAGGTTCAATTTTGAGGTTTATGTGGAAAAGGGATTTTCCCTGCTCCGTAACTCATTCCTTCCTGCGGGAACCTTGGTATTTATCATGCTGCTCATCATCGGATATCTGAACTATCTGTATGAGTATTATATTGTTCAGGTGGAAAAGCAGGTCCTTGAGAAGCAGGCATATACAGATACGTTGACGGGGCTTTACAACAGGACTTATTTTGAAAAGGAACTGGTCCGGATTGCTGAGCGCAATGAAGATTACGGTATTATCAGTATGGATCTTAACGGTCTCAAGATGGTCAATGATACCTATGGACATGCCAGCGGAGATGCTCTTCTTACCACATTTGCGGATATCCTTAGAGAGAGTTTTGAGGGACTTGGCGATATTGTCCGTATGGGCGGAGACGAGTTCATCATCCTTCTTCGGGACAAGGGAGGAAGAGATGTGGCCAGAGGTCTGATCAAGATGGATCAGTTGGAAAGACAAAAAAGCAAGGAGATGCCTTTTGAGATAAGGACAGCATTTGGCGAGGCATATTCCAACGAATGTAAGGAAAAGGATCCGGAGGCAGTATACAGACTTGCCGATGCCCGGATGTACGATATGAAGCGCAAGACCAAGTCCAGAAAGGGAGCCGTAATTTGAGGCTGACAATAGTATGGAACAACGAAAAAAGGGATTTTGATTGCAACGAGGATACGTTGCATGGGGCTCTGCAGAAGTGCGGGGTCCTTTTTATGCAGCCCTGCGGAAAAGGTATATGCAAGGGTTGCAGAGCTTCAATATCAAGAGAGGACGGGGAGTTCAAGACGGAACTGGTGTGTCAGAGCAGATTTGACTGCGATATGACTATCGTACTGCCTCAGTCAGGGGTCAAGGTGGATTGGGATCTGAAGAAGGATACAGATACAGAAGAGAATAAAAACACAAGTAAAGATCCTAACAAGAAAAAGTCAAATCTCGGACTTGCGGTAGATATTGGAACAACCACAGTGGGATTTGCGCTTTGCAGTAGTGATGATATGGGAATTGCATCCTTTGCCCTTTCAGATAATCCTCAGATAAAATACGGATGGGATGTTATCACCAGGATCCTGGCTGCCCAGGATGGAGATGATAAGGCTATGGGTGATGCGATCACGGATTGTATTGATGATACCATTGACATGTTTTGCTCCTCAATGGGCTATGACCGAAATCAGTTTAAAAGGATCGTTGTCGCCGGCAATACGACCATGACTCATCTTTTTTTGAGAGAAGATGTGACGGGAATGGGAGAGTATCCCTTTGATCCGGGTAACATTTCTTACAGAGTAGCTAAATTTAATGGTATCAAGACGGATATTTTTCCATGTGTATCCGCCTTTGTAGGCGGAGATATCGTTAGCGGCATGTATGCCATGAACATGGATAAGGATGACAAACATACCAATCTGCTGATCGATCTGGGTACTAATGGTGAGATGGTGATCGGGGATGGGATGCATTTTCTCGCAACGGCTACCGCGGCGGGACCGGCTTTTGAGGCTGTGGGTATTTCATGCGGCATGCCGGGTATAACCGGAGCTATCAATGATATTAAATTGACTCCCTTTGGATCGGAGGGTGACAGGGTTACCATAACAAGAAGTGTGATAAGGGATGGCAACGGAGTTATGCCGCCTCCCAGGGGGATCTGTGGCAGCGGCCTGATCGCAACGGTCAGCGAGCTTGTCAGGTTGGGCCTTGTGAATAAAGACGGTACTTTTACCAATGATTTACTCAGAAAAAAAGGTTTTACAGTATATTACGCAGGGCCCTACGAAAAGAATCTTGTTCTTTCTCAGGATGACGTGAGGCAGATACTCGTGGCCAAAGCAGCTGTCAGTGCCGGTATCAAAGTGCTTCTTGATAAATGGATGTCCGAGGACGGACATAAAGCACCGGATAGGGTGTATCTGGCAGGCGGATTCGGTGACGGCATAGACCTTGAGGCTGCGGTAAGGATCGGACTTATCCCACCGGAGTGGAAGGATATTACAAAGCCCGTAGGTAATACGTCGCTATGGGGTACTGAAAAGCTTCTTAGGGCTTTATTGTCAGGGGATGAAGAGGAAGGAAACAGGGTTATTTGGCTGGCAGGAAGTACGAAGGTTATCAATCTTGCGATGGAAGTGGAATTTGACAAGCAATTTGTGAAGGAGATGCATTATGAATAAAAAGGAAGTTATGGAGATCAAAAGGCGTTTTAAAAAGGAAAGCGCCACTTTTTCACGAATGTGCGGATGTTATGTTAACAGTGAAAAGGAAAAACTCCTTACTTTTGGAGAGACCTTTTTGAACATTGAAGAGGAGGAGATGTTCAAGTATATGGATATCGCTTCCAAAGTTCTTTCCGGACGCATTGGTGATCAGCTGATGGAGCTGACTTTTGAGAGCCTGGGCGGCGAAGATGATGGAATGAGCGGTATGCAGACAGCCCTATTAGAGATCAGGGATTCCAGGCTTTTGGATGACGAACTGCTTGATTCATTTTATGATAATGTGATCGCAAGTTATAACTGTGTGGGTAATTATCTTATCCTTTTATATCATGATGTTTATGATATTCCCATGAAGACCACGGATAATATGCTCTTGGATGATTCTGATGAGGTGTACGATTACATACTTTGCGCTATCTGCCCGGTGAATCTTTCCAAGTCCGGTCTCGGATATGATCAAAAGGAAAACCGTATTGCGCCTCTTATGAGAGACTGGGTTGTGGGAGCACCTGACAGCGGCTTTATCTATCCTGCATTTACGGAGAGATCCGCTGACCTTCACAGCATCCTTATGTATACCCGTAATGTCAAGGATCCGGACAGAGGCTTTTGGGAAGAGGGCATCCATGCAGTGGGACGTCTGACTTCTACAGAAAAGAGGATGGCTTTCAACAACATGCTGGAAAAGACCATCGGCGGAGAGCCTGAGGAGATAAAGGAAACCATCCTGGATGTGGAGGAAGAACTCAGTGCCTTCATAGCCGAAAAGCAGGAAAAGATCGCTGATGATGAGGAAGTGTTTCTGGAACCTGAGGATGTTAAGATCATCCTTACGGACAGCGGTATTCCTGAGCACAAGGCCAACAGAGTGGCGGAGAGTTATGAGAGCTTTTTCCCTGAGGAAGTGCCCATGGCAAAAGAGATCCTTGACGAAAAGGCACTTAAGAACAGTGAACTTCGCAGTGAGAAAAAAGAACTGGCCCGTCAGGTTGTAAAACTGACAGACCAGCTCAGAAATGCGGGACTCATCACTGAGGACGGTGAGGAGGTGCCCATCGCCATCAAGGTTGACGATGACAGGGCAGATCAGATAACCGCAGCCATTGTTGATGGAAGAAGATGTATCGTGATCCCTCTGGATGGGGAGAACGAAGCAACTATAAACGGAGAAGTTGTGGAATTTTAAACTAAAAAACCTGTTGGTACTTTGTAAGCAAGCTTACAGTACCAACAGGTATTTTTTACTTATTACTTCTTTTCCAGATATTCATTTTCTCGGCTTCCTTGATAAGCTCGTCACGGAAGTCTGGATGTGCCAGGGAGATGATAGCCTCGGCACGCTCCCAAGCAGACAGACCCTTCATGCACTTGCAGCCGTACTCTGTAACAAGGTAGTGGAGAGTAGGGCGGGTATCCGTAACTGCAGATCCGGGGATAAGCGTAGGGCGGATACGGCTTGAAACGGTGCCGTCCTTGGCGGTGAAGGTGGAGGACAGGCAGATAAAGCTCTTGCCGCCGTCAGATAAGTAAGCGCCCATTACAAAGTCCAGCTGTCCGCCGGCACCACTGATCTGCTTAACACCTGAAGACTCTGCGCTGATCTGTCCGTAGAGATCTACATCAACCGCATTGTTGATGGAGATGAAGTTGTCGATCTGGGAGATCACCCTCACGTCATTGGTATAGTCAACCGGAGCGCTCATGCACTGCGGGTTGTCATCAAGATAATCATACAGCTTCTGGGTTCCTGCACCAAAGGCATAAACCTGACGGAAGCGATCAATAGACTTTTTAGCACCGGTGATCTTGCCGGCTTTTGCTATGTCTACAAAAGCATCTACATACATCTCTGTATGAACTGACAGGTCCTTAAGATCCGACTGAGCTATAAGTGAACCCACAGCATTGGGCATGCCGCCGATACCGAGCTGCAGGCAGGCACCGTCAGGGATCTCCTTAACGATGAGCTTTGCAACAGTCTCGTCAACCTCAGTGGGAGCACCGCCGCCACCAAGCTGATTGATGGGAGGATTGTCTCCCTCAACAATGGCAGTAACCTCAGAGATATGGATCTCGGATTCTTTTCCGCCAAGGCAGCGAGGCATGTTCTTGTTGACCTCAACGATGATATGCTCCGCACCTTCGCATGCAGCTGTAAGATGGGAAGCGTTGGGACCAAAGGAGAAGTAGCCGTGCTTGTCCATGGGTGCAACCTGGATCATAACAACGCGGCTGGGCTCAATATTGGTCCTGTAATATACGGGAAGCTCGGAATAACGGATAGGAGCGTAGTAGGAAACTCCCTCTGCGATCATCTTGCGCTCGATGCCGCTCATATGCCAGGAGTTCCAGCAGAAATGCTCACCTGCATCCTCGCGCTCAAAGATAGCGGGTTTATGGAAAAGGATGCCGCCGCGTACCTTGACATCGGTAAGTTCATCCGTGCGTGCGGCCAGAGCCTTGTCAAGGGCTTCCGGAGTGCCGGTACACCAACCGTAATCTACCCAGTCACCGCTTTTTACTACCTTGACTGCCTCGGCAGCGCTGGTAAGCTTTTTCTGATATTCACTTTCGTAACTCATAACTCCTCCTTATTCTTCGGGAAGGCTCCAGTTTGTTAAAGCCTCCCTGTATTTATTGATCTGCTCTCTTATGGCAGGAGCAGTGTCTTCTGAAGATCCACTGTCCAGGCGGGCCTCCAAAGCCTCGATTATGGCTGAAAGAGGCAGGTCACCGGCAGTGTGTATGTCTATGCGGCTGTCTGCAATGGTGGCAGCCTCAAAATGGAAAACGGCATCATCATACATGGCCATCTCCATAAGATAAAGTCCGATCTCATACTGGATCTCGCTACATCCTTCCGCAGCAGGGAACTGTGTGAGACAGGAAACAAACTCTCCTGTGTCGCCCTGAAGCCTGGCGTCCCTAACAAAGAGACAAAGGATATCTAAAAG
>JAEELH010000197.1 GCA_016288825.1 Lachnospiraceae bacterium
CCCGTCTTGATAACATCCGATGTCAGCGTAGAGTTGATGATCAGGATGTAAAAGGGGAACAGTGAAAGAACTGCCAGCAGGATGCAGACAATATACCGGATCACCTTAGTGGCATTAAGCCCTTTATTTTCAATAGATGTTTCCATATTATCCTCCTACTTATCAATCTTTCTCATCAGTAAGCTTTTTGAATATCAGGCTGACTGCAGTTGTTATAACAAAAAGCACAACAGAGTAAGCAGCTGCTCGTCCGTAGTTCTGTGCTGCACCCGGATCAACATACTTTTTGATCAGCATTACGACTGTAGTAGTCGAGTTGACCATGGCTCCTCCGATGTTGACCGAAGGTCCACCCACATTGAACAACTGCGGGATATCGAACATCTGCAATCCACCGATGGCTGAAGTAACCATTGTAAACTGAAGAATGGGCTTCAGAAGCGGAAGAGTAATGGAGAAAAACTGCTGATTGGGAGTTGCTCCGTCAACCATTGCTGCCTCGTAAAGTGAAGGATTGATACCCATGATACCTGCTACCAGGACGATCATGGTATTGCCGTACCACATCCAGAACTGAATAAAAGCTATGATTATAAGGGACCACCATCCTCGGTCAAGCACTCCATGATCTCCAACCCAGCCGATCTTTCTGAAAAGCACGGTCAAAGGTCCGTTGATATCAAAAAGGTTGTAGAACAAAACCGCGATAGTAGCTGCCGTAATGATATTGGGCAGATACATTACAACCTTGAAAAATCCCTGTCCCTTAACCTTGTTATGCATGTCTGTAAACCAGGATGCAAGAAGAAGAGACAGAAGGATCTGAGGAATAAAATTCAAAAGCCATAATATGACAGTAACGACTATAGCATGCCATACCTCACCGCCACCACCTTCGCCGAATACGAAGTTCGTATAATTCCCAAATCCAAACTCAACAGTTGCAGCTGCACGACCCACTCTGTGATTGTAGAAAAGGGAAGTAACAAATGTATTCAAAAGCGGATATAACTGAAAGATCAGGAAGGCGACAAAGAACGGTGTTATGAAAAGAATACCATACTTTCCGTATTCCACTGTTTTCTTTTTATTATCCATCATCCTACTCCCTAAAAGATTCTTTTGAAAAGATACACCGGTATGAACGAGTCATACCGGTGTAATAGATACCTAATATGTTCTCAGATTATTCTACATTCAGATAATCGTAAGCTTTCTTCATGTTATCCTTAACCATCTTGATAGCGTCGTCAACAGATGAAACCTCACCGGAGTTGTAAGCCTGGCATGCCTTGTCGATCTCAGCCATGATAGCGTTGTCAAGGTATGTTGCGTTGGAAAGGTCGATCTGAAGAGCACTGTTAGCCCATGTCTCAACAGGGTTCTGGCCACCAAGGATATCAGATGCGCCGATACCGTCAGCGATGATCTGTGTAACAGCTTCCTTGTTGTTTACGAAGTTAGATGTACCCTTCTCGATGTTGTACATGATGTCCTTATCGCAGCAGAGCTCATACATAAGGTATGCGCAAAGCTCAGGGTTAGGAGTATCCTTACCAATTGTGAAGTATGAACCACCCCAGTGATATCCAACAGGTCCCTCACAAACTCTCCAATCACCATATGTTGATGTTGCAGAATCCTGAGATGTTGCGATACACCAGTAAACGAACCATGTACATCCAAAGTAACCAAATACATCACCCTCGAAGTTTGCAGACCACTCAGCAGCCCACATAGATGTCTTCTTGGTGTAATCTCCGTCATAGAGCTTCTTCTCAGACTCGATGATATCCTTTACAGAATCATCAAGAGTAAGTGTCTCGGAACCATCAGCTGCTACAGTAACCCAAGGGCTCTTTCTCTGATCCATAAGGGCATACTTAACATCATCGGGACCGGAAAGCATTGCATAACCAGCTGCCTTCATCTTGTCTGCTGTCTCATAGAACTTATCCCAGTCAGCTACTGCTGCCTGAACGTCTGCGGGATCGTCAGAACCAAGAACTTCCTTAGCGATGCTTGCACGATATGTGAAGTTACCGGGAGTTGCCTGAGGTGTAACGCCCTTAAGCTGGCCGTTCCAGTTAGCATAATCCTTTGTATACTGATAAGCATTTGCATACATCTCGTCAGTAAGACCAACACTGTGAAGATCAAGTGTCTTGTCATCGTCCTGGATGTAGTAAAGAGCTACTGTATCATCACAAGGGATGATTGAAGGATACTTGTCAGAAGTAAATGCTGTATCAACAAGCTTCTGATACTCACCGTCTGTACCGGATACACCAAGATTGATGCAGTGTACGAAAGGAGCAAGCTCTTTGTGAGGAGCTGCCTCAGCGTACTCTTCCTGTCCGTCAGCTACGATCTTGTTGCCGTCAGCATCTGTAGGTCCGATAATGTATGAAAGCCACTGATTGGACTCACCATTCCAGCTGTATGCATAGATTTCTTTTGAAGCGTCCCATCCGCTAACATCGGGTGCTTCCATTGTAGCTGCTGCAACAACGTCGTTAGTGTCTGCAGGTGCCTCTTCCTCAGTATCAGCTGCAGGCTCCTCTGTCTGTGTGTTGTCTGCTGCGGGCTCTTCTGTGCTTCCGCCACAAGCTGCAAGTGAGCTAACCACCATAGCTGCACTAAGAAGCACTCCTACGAGTTTCTTTTTCATAGTTTCTACCTCCTCTTTCGCGAAACTTTAGGGAGTCTCTCTCCCCTTGAACTAATTAAGATTCTATTCAAATCGGCCCTTTCCTTATACAAAAATAATTGAAAAAATGTCAGATTACTGTTATACTTTTCCGAGTGAATAATACTGATTTTAAGCGATTTTTACAAATCGTAAGAGGATATATACATCATGGGAATTACAGAAGAGTGGTTCAGTAAAGAAAACAAGGACTATGATGAGGATGTAGAGCACCGCAAACCCAACGAAGAGATCATGTTTTACCGCAATGTTGCGGAGGGCAACCTCGACGCAGTCAGGGCCAGTATCAATGCCCACAGGTTTTCTGCTCCGGAGGGAGCCGGCGTTCTTTCACGGGATCCGGTACAGAATCTCAAGTACCATTTTGTCATCGGCGCTGCCCTTATCGCCCGCATTTGTATTGAGGAAGGAATGGAATTGGAAAAGTCTTTCCGGCTCTCCGACTTCTATATACAAAAGCTGGACAATATACATCGCGTCAAAGACGTAGAGGATCTTCACGCCAGGATGGTCATGGACTATACCCGCCGTATGCAGGTTTCCAAGCGAAACTCATCATACTCCAGACCGATCAATGAGTGTATGAACTACATCTACACTCACATCAAGGAGCGTATCACCATAGACGATCTGGCAGATTATACATCCAACTCTACCAGCTACATCTCCAGACTGTTCAAAGAGGAGCTGGGGATCTCCGCCAGTGATTACATACGCAAGATGAAGATTGAAAAGTCCAAGAATCTCCTGCGTTACAGCGAGTATTCTCTTGTAGATATAGCTAACTATCTGGCCTTTGCTTCACAGAGTCATTTCATCCAGATCTTTTCCAAAGAAGTAGGAATGACTCCCAAAAACTACAGAGAGAAATACTTCAATACATATTGGAAGGCTGATACCGGCTACTGGGAAGAAGGCGATCCCGGCGACTCCGATGATCCCCAATAAGAAGTTTTTTTCAGAAGAGTCTTTTATCAAAAAAACCTGTCATCCGGATCGAAGGATGACAGGTTTTTAGTTTCTTCTATATATAATTAAATTGTAAGTACGATATCGTACTCTTTACCTTCTTCAAGCATAGAGCCTGAAATATGATTATCCGGCATCTCTTTGCCATCAAGCTTCATGGAAGTAAATCCGCTTTCCTTATGACCGGGATTCTCAACTTTTATATGAAGCTTTGCACCTCTGAAGTCTTTTTCAAGACTGAAGCCGTCCCAATCCGAAGGGATGGAAGGCGCTATGGTAAGTCCGTCCGGATCAGGTCTCATTCCCAGGATTCCCTCAACACATCCAACCATCATGGTGGAAGCAGTACCCGTCAGCCAGTGAACATGACTGCGGCCCGGCTTTTTACTTGAGTGTCCCTCAGTGAACTGTCCGTATACATAAGGCTCGATCCTACGAAGCTCCGCTTTGTCATTCTGAGCTGCAGGAGAGTTCTCCATGAAGTACTCGAATGCTCTGTTGCCTCTTCCGGAAAGGGCCTCTGCCAAAACCAGCCAGCCCTGTGACTGGGAGAAGATTCCGCCGTTCTCCTTGGCTCCCTGGTTAAAGATGACTGCCAGGGCTCCCTCAAATGCGTTGGCATGATAGGGAGGATCCATAAGTACCGCACCGTAAGGAGTGTTGAGTCTCTTATGTACCAGCTCCATGCTCCTTACGCTCTGCTCCTCATTGGCAAATCCACTGATGATTCCCCAACTCTGAGGATTGAGCCACATGTTGGCCTCGGGATCGGAACGAAGTCCTATGATATCGCCGCCCTCTGTAAATCCTCTGATGAAGCGATCCTCATTCCAGCAAAGATCTGTAAGGACTGTGGAAAGCTCTTTGAGTTCCGAATCCAGATATGAAACGTAGGAGCTGTCTCCTCTTTTATCTGCAAATTCTTTGAGAATCCTCATTGCGTAGTAGAACTGGAATGCAACGAAGGTTGACTCTCCATCCGCCCCAAGCCTCAGGCAGTCGTTCCAGTCTGCGTAAAGGCCTGCCGGCATATCGTGAGGTCCGCGATGCTTCATGGAGAAATCGATTGCCCTCTTAAGGTGATCGTATACGCTTCCCTCGTCTCCGTTGGCATAAGGAATAACCTCATCAAGGAAATCCATATGTCCGGTTTCGGATATGTACTTATAAATAGTAGGAAAGAGCCAAAGTGCATCATCTGCTCTGTATGCAGGATGACCGGTCGCTCTCACATAAGACTCATCATCAGGTGTATCCTCATGTCCCGCATTGTGGTTGAACTTAACAAGGGGAAGGCCTCCGCCGTTGTCAACCTGCGCCGAAAGCATGAAGCGGATCTTATCAACTGCCATATCCGGAGCCAGATGAATGATTCCCTGAATGTCCTGAACCGTATCTCTGTATCCGTATCCATTACGGAGTCCGCAGTAGATAAAGGACGCTGCCCTGGACCAAAGGAATGTCATGAAGCAGTTGTATGCATTCCAGATACCCACCATTGTGTCAAATTCCGGACTCGGTGTCTTGACTGCAAATCTGGCGACCCTGCTTTCCCAAAGATCATGAAGCTCTGTAAGATCCCTGGAGCATCTGCTCTCTACATCCGCATACTCTGCAAGGATCCCTGTGGCCACATCCTCATCTGCCTCTCCGCAGACAAAACAGATGGTTTTTTCTTCACCGCCGCCAAGTTCTATCTCGACTGCAAGTGCCCCGCAAGGATTCAGACAGTAGCAAAGCTCTCCACCCAGGTCACCGGAGGTAACTCCCACGGGATCGCTGTAATCATGATAGCTGCCCAGGAAGGATTCCCTCTCTCCGCAGTAGGATGCAACGGGTGCTCCGCATACTCCGAAGAATCTGGAAACAACTCCCTTACCGTCTACCGGGAATCTTGTCATCTGAACATCAAGATTGCCATTGATGCGCTGAGTAATATGATCCTTATTAAAGAAAGTTTCCGATATAAACTGTGTATACTGAAGATTAACCTGGTCCTGCTCGTAATTACCCTCGTTGGTAAATTCCGCATATCCGCTGACTGTCAGCTTGCGTGAAGCAGACCCTGTATTTTTAACTGTAAGCTTCCATACCTCGTACTCACATCCCTCGGGAACAAAGTATGTTGCCTCAGTGTGGATATCCGAGTAGTCCGATTCGATACTTGTATATCCCATACCGTGACGGCAGATGCTCTTATATTCATCAAGAGACTTGCGAACGGGCATCCATGAAGCCGACCAGTAATCACCGCTCTGGGCATCTCTCAGATAGATGTATCTGCCGGGCTGGTCCATACTATTGAAAACATAACGAAGAACACGGCCATTGGCTCCTGACTTAGCGAAGCTGTATCCGCCGGCGTTGCCGGAGATGATAGCTCCGTACTTTACGGAACCAAGATAATTGACCCAGGGTGCCGGAGTATCCGGTCTGGTAATTACATACTGTCTTTTTTCGTTGTCAAAATGTCCGAAATTCATCGCTTTATCCTCTGTTTCAATCTGTTAAATGCTCCAACTGGAACTGAGCTTTTCCATTTTCCTTGGCTCTGTAAAGTGCCTGATCTGCTGCTGCATATAACTGAGCAAAATCACTGCCTGCCTCTCGTTCATCAATAGCTATCCCTATGCTGCAGGAGAAACCGTCACTGCCACCGATGTGACAGATTGCCAACTCATGAAGGATGTTCTCACAACGCTTGGTGATCCCATTAATCGGAACGCTGCCGGTGACCATGGCCATGAACTCGTCTCCTCCGACGCGGCCTATGATGTCATTAACCCTGAAACTCTCATGAAGGATCTCTCCAAAGTGCTTGAGCACCTCATCTCCAACCTGATGTCCGTAGTTGTCATTGACGCTCTTGAAATTATCGAAATCCAGAATTATGAGAGCACATCCCATCTCTGTAGTGCGGTTCTCCAGGAAGTTCCTGCAGGAATCCTCAAATGCGATCTTGTTGAGGAGTCCGGTAAGAAGATCCGTAACACTCTTTTGCTTGATTGCCCGGGTATCCGAACCTGTATCTGCCTGAAGGTTGAGGTTCATCATGTAGCAGCTTCCGAAAAGCATTATGGCTCCCATGATACTCAGGCAGTCAATATTCACACCCTTGATATTGTCATAGTGGTTGATGACAGCGCATCCAAACACACCCATGACCACTTCGAGTAACAGTAGGACATGAAATCTGTCAATATAACAAGCAGACAGTGCAACAAGTCCTATACAAAACCAGATGGGCGGTGATTGGGGCGTTAATGTCATATCTATCCAAAGCAACCCCATCAGCGCCAAAACATAAAAACTAAGCGTAAAAGCCTTAGCGAAAACCTTGTTATTAAGTATGGAATCGTACTTACGAATAGCCAGAACATGATAAACAATAAGTACGCCAAGTATTCCTAAATAAGATCTATTGAATCGAAAATTCAAAAGAATGATGTAGCTCATGGACATTCCTAAGATGAATATGATCAAGCCCATCAAACTCACGGCTCTAAGCCTGTCAAGATTACGCTTAATAAGATGATCCTTATTCTCAGCAATAAAGCCATCTATTTCGTCCAACAGATCATACCAACGTTCTATCATTGGGGACCTCCAAATCCCTGTGTTTTCGGGAAGCAAGCTTCCTTACACACATTAGGGAAACGCCGATAATATCAGTGTTTCCCTAATTATATTTAATGTGTTTATGTGTTTATATAAAATATACGGAAAAAATATAAGATTTGAGCGGAAAAAAGTCAGAGCATCTTTCGCTTGCGCAGGACGATCATAACCGCTATGCAGATGATCAGTGTAAGCACGCAGATGATTCCGAAACCATAGGGTGTATCGGAAAAAGGCATCCACTTTCCGCTAACATTCATGCCCCATAATCCCGAAATGATGGTCGGTATGGACATGACAATGGTTATCGCCGCCAGGTACTTCATGACATTGTTCAGTCGATTATTGATGACCGAAGATAAAAGCTCCCGGGTACCATTGATGATATCCCTGTAGATTCCGGTCATCTCAATAGCCTGTCTGTTCTCGATTATTACATCCTCCAGCAGCTCCTGATCCTCTTCGTACTGCTTGAGCCTGCCGTATCGTGTCAGTCTGTCAAGGACTACGCCATTGGCCCGAAGTGAAGTAGCAAAGTATACCAGGTTGGATTCCAACTCGTGGAGATCCACAAGATCCGAATCCTCTGTAAGGTGTTCGATATTTTCCTCTATCTCAGTACGCTTTTTATCGATGGCACGCAGCAGACTCTGATACATAACTGCTGTATTGTATAGGATCTGATACGTGAAGCGCATCTGTTTCTTGGTAGAAAACTCCCTGACTCTCTGATCTATAAAAGTCCGGAGCACCGCTGTCTCCTCTGAACAAACGGTAATAAGCACTCCCTCCCGGATCAGTATACCCAGAGGGATAGTCGTATAGGTACGTCTTTTGTTACGCACCTCTGCCGAGGGAATATCCACAAGGATAAGAGTGTAATCATCCTCCAGGCTGATTCGTGAACTCTCCTCATCATCGAGAGCTGCTCTCACATCAGCAATATCAATATCAAAGCTCTCGCTGATAAAAGAGCACTCCTCGAGGGTGGGGTCGGTAAGCTTTATCCAGCAACCGTCCTCGCAGGAGTCGATCTGCCGGATAATGCGATCATCTGTTTTGTAGTATGTAAGCACGATGATCCTCCTTTCAAATACTTAAGTAAAAACATAGTTGTCCGTTCTCGTACTTGTCCATCATCCATTAAGACCCCCTCCTTTCTCCAAGAAGCTGCCTGATACGGCCCCAATTAAGTTCCTCAAGTGCTGACATCATAGCTGAAACAGCCGTCCTGTCCTCCTCGGGCATCTCAAATCCAAGAAGAGCAGTAATAGTCTCCTCACAAAGAGCATAGTCCATCTGATCGGCGTATCTGGCAATGTCGGTATACGCCCTATCAAGATATCCCTCCGGAAGTTCCATAAGTTCAACAGGTTCTGCAGAATCTGCCGACAGACCTGAGAGTCTTTCACGATAACTTCTAAACCAATCCAAAAGTTCCTCTGTGCGGTCAAATACCACCTTTTCATCTCCGGCTGCCGATGCAGCCTCCATGGACGCCGCCAGATCAGCCATCCCCTCCGCTCCGATAGTCCTGGCGGAGCTTTTCAATGCATGGACCTTGATATTGTAATTTTCCATATCAGCATTTTTATAATAGTCCTCTATCTCATCTGCTTTGGAATTGATAGATCCATAGAAAATATCAAGCGCTGCCAGGTAACCCTCGGCTGAACCAC
>JAEELH010000198.1 GCA_016288825.1 Lachnospiraceae bacterium
CATGCTGACCCAGACCGTATTCTTGCCGATGTTCGGATTCCTGCACACCACATATTTCACTTTGCGCTCCGGTGGAAAGACCATAATAACATTTATCTTTGACAGCGTATTTATGTGGGTGATCTCGGTACCGGTCGCATACTGCCTCAGCAGATTTACCGGACTGTATGCCGTAAACATATACTTCATCGTTCTTTCAACAGAGATCATAAAGTGCATCGTAGGATTCACTTTGGTCAAGAAAAACATCTGGATGCAAAACCTGACAATTAAAGGTGACTAGTATATTAGCACTACGAGGTAACCATGAAAAACACCACTCTGGTATATATAGAAAACAACGGATCTTGCCTAATGCTCTGCCGCAACAAAAAACCAAACGACCCCAACGAGGGTAAGTGGATCGGAGTAGGCGGCAAGCAGGAAGAGGACGAAACTCCGGAGGAGTGCATGCTCCGCGAAGTACGTGAAGAGACAGGCATAGCTCTGTTACCGGGAAGTTACCGCCTCAGAGGCATGGTAACTTTTGTCTCGGACCGCTGGGAAAGTGAGCTTATGTTCCTTTACACAGCAAAGTCTGAAACCAGACAAGTATCTGCCTGTTATGAGGGTGAATTGCGCTGGATCCCCAAAGATGAGATAATGTCTCTCCCGATGTGGGAAGGTGATCGCATTTTTCTTGAAAAGCTCATGGCCGGCGAGGATGACATTATGTTAAAACTTGTATACGAGGGAGACAAGCTTGTTTCTTCATCTTCCAATTAGTGTAAATCGAAACTCCCGGACATAGGTTCCGGGAGTTTTTTATAGTACATTTATGGAGTGCCAATCCTCCGAAAAGGATTAAGCTGGAAAACCTGATAAAAGTCCAATAATCATTTTAGATCAAACCCCGATCGCTGGTTACGCGTGCAGAGTCATTTTCCATGAAATGACTGCGCTTTACTGTTAATCGAGATATGACAAGTACGAAACACCTCCTTTCTCAGCCGCATCGTGTCAACTTTCGTAAAAAATCCATATCATCTCTATCAGGGGAAAAAGGATCGTCAATATAAGGAATGGGATCAAGATGTACCCCAAACTCCTGCTGAAACTGAATCTTTTCATGATGAGTCGGGCATACCGCCAGGTAACAAACACGACCATATCCTGAAGAAAGATAAAATCGCATCATAGCCGTCGCATCATGGAGATACCAGGGCCTCGCACTACTGATACAAAGTCTGTGGGTATCAGACGGAAGCAGTGGTTCATCCGTTCCAAAACTATAAATGACAATAGTATACTCGTAATGACCTCCGAGGATAGTTCCAAGGGATCTGTTATCACATCCCGGAAAAACATCTATCTCTCCGAGATGGAATCCTACGGTATCACCGATTATAACGGTATTATCAGAAGCCACGGACAATAGTCTCTCATCCGGACTCATCTCTATCAAAGCCACACTGTGCTTCCAGACCCTGCCGAGATACACTGCCATCGCTACGCCAAGGTGAAGAGCACCGGCGCCATAGTGTGCCCGACAGATGGAAAAAGTCTGACTGTGAAAGATGAGGGACGAACGTCTTCTCCATAACCTCATAACCGCTCTCCTGAAAGGATGGCTGAAAACAATCTGCGCTTTTTGTCCGTAATCCGAAAGGGATCGGGATCAAGGGGAAAACCATAGGCTCGCCGCCCTGTATCCTTGGCGAATGCAAAGCAGGCTCCCGCAGAAGCCGGATTTACCAAAAGATAACAATGGTCGGCACTGACAAAACACTCCGGAACCGCTCCCCTCTTCCAGGGTGCGGATCCTGCAACAAACAGGGTAATGTCCGCATCTGGTACCGGTGTATTTCGTCTGCCGCAGTCCATAACACAAATACCATTATAAGGAAAATAATTAATACTATTCCGTGATCCATCATGCGTTTCATAACACCTGAGACCACGAAATGTGCTGTGGTATATTAGTCCCTTCTTTTCTCGAAACTCCCTACAGTTTTCATAGATTCGCTCTACCACCCCAACACCACACCGGTCAATATAGCAGGCACTTTTGCCTATGAAAATAAGGTAGGTTACCAGAGAAATAGCTATATGTGTACAGCCTGTCCCCGGATAACTGCAGCAAACAGCTATCCGCGCAGGAGAATGCATGGCTATCCCGTGATCGGAACCCGTGGCCCCTCGGCAGCAGGCGTCCCAAAAGGTTTTCCACTCACCGACTGAAGCGGGGCGATTACCGGGATCCCCCGACATAGCCAGAAGAATTTGATTGCTCATCTGTCCCGGAAGCCTGTCATCACAGTGCTCCGAAAGATAGTGAGCCACAACTCCCAAAGAATAGACATCGCTGAGTTTATGGGGAGCACTTCCCGATAAAAGCTCCGGTGCAAGGTAACCCTCCGTACCGTAAATGTCGCTACAGTTGGTCATGCCCAGAAAAGACGATATCCCATAATCAATGAGAACCGGCTCTCCGCCTCTCATGATGATATGTTCAGGTTTCAGATCCTGATACAAAATGGGAGTTGGCTGACTATGCAGATAATCAAGGATATCACAAAGCCGACTCATCAAATAAGAAAGTTCGGCAACGGTTATAGAAGTATGTTCGCGAAAGTACTCCTGTAGTGACGGCCCCCGGACATATTCCTCGATGAGACAGATGCTCTCGTCATCTTCTCCGTAATCAAAAAGTATGGGAATGCCGGGATGGCGCAGCCCGCGCAGGATCTCCGCCTCGGGGTGTATAACTGTCTGATCGGCAAAAGTATCACGATTTCTGTGGATGACTTTTAAGATGCGTTCCTCATCCAGCCGGATGTGGCGGACAATGTGTACTTCTGTTGCGGCTGATGCGTACAATTGTCGTATCCACTCATACCCTCCGCCAAACATTGTTAGATCTATAACCTATCCTCCTATCTAAATGCATCCTCGTGAATGGTGTTATATCACAACAAAAAAAGAATGGCAATAGTTTCAGGCCATTCTTAATCAAAGGTTAATAAAGTTAATAAAAAATAAAGAAACTAAATAAAAAATAAAGAATTAAAATAAAAAATTAAAAATTATGTGCATGTCTCGGTTGATTGAGATGAGAAATTAATCCTCTAAATATTTTCCGGACTCAAGGTAAACCAGCAGTACAGAAATATCTGCCGGTGAAACTCCAAGGATCCTTGAAGCCGCGCCGATGCTTTGGGGTCTCATCTTCGCCAGCTTTTGTCTTGCCTCGATCCGAAGTGAAGGTACTTTTTCATAATCAAGCTCGGCAGGTATCTTTTTTCCTTCTATCTTTTTAAAGTGTTCAACCTGTTTTTTCTGGCGGGTGATATATCCCTCATATTTGATCTCGATGTCCACCTGTTCCCTTACGTCCGCCGGAAGCTCGGGCCGCTCCGGATCGATAGGCGCAACCTTGTCATAAGAAAGTTCAGGTCTGCGGATCAGTTCGGTCAGCTTTGCTCCCGAGGATAAATTAACACTATTAAATTTATCCAGAAGACCATTGACTTTGGGGTTGTTCCCTACGTTGACCGTATGAACTCTTGCGACCTCGTCATTGATCAATTTTTGTTTTACGACAACCTTATCTCGTCGTTCGTCAGAAATAAGACCAATTTCGTGACCAATTTCCGTGAGGCGCAGATCTGCGTTATCCTGACGGAGGAGCAGTCTGTACTCGGCTCTTGAAGTCATCATGCGGTAGGGCTCATGGTTTTCTTTCGTTACAAGATCGTCGATCAAGACTCCGATATAAGCCTGAGATCTATCGAGAACAAGCGGCTCTTTTTCGCTCAAAAGTCTTGCGGCATTGATACCTGCGATCAGACCCTGAGCACCGGCCTCCTCATAACCGCTGGAGCCGTTGAACTGACCGGCTGAAAAAAGTCCGCTGATATTTTGAAATTCAAGAGATGGTTTCAGCTGTCCCGATGCCAGACAGTCATACTCAATAGCATAAGCGTTTCTGACGATCTTTGCATTTTCAAGACCGGGAATAGTGCGGTAAAAAGCATGCTGTACAGCTTCGGGCATGGAAGACGAAGCGCCGCTTACGTACATCTCGGTCGTAGAAAGACCCTCCGGCTCAACAAAAAGCTGATGTCTCTCCTTGTCGGGGAAGCGAACGACCTTGTCCTCAAGTGAAGGACAGTATCTGGGCCCGGTTCCCTCGATGACTCCGGAATACATGGGAGATTCGTCAATGTGCTCGCGGATTATCTCGTGAGTTTTTTCATTAGTATAAGTGAGGTAGCAGGAGACCTGTTCCTTTTGGATGGACTCGGGATCTGTAGTAAATGAAAAAGGGGTGATCCGTTCGTCGCCTTTTTGCTCCTGCATTTTAGAATAGTCGATGGTATTGCCGTCGATGCGGGCAGGAGTTCCCGTCTTAAATCTGAGAAGTTCGACTCCGTTTTCCCGGAGGGAGTCAGATAAAAATGCGGCTGATTTCATTCCGTTGGGACCGGTCTGCTCGATGACGTCGCCATAAAGGCATCTTGATGAAAGATATGTCCCTGTGGCCAAAACGACAGCTCGGGCATGGTATTTTGCCCCAGACGACATGATCACACCCAACACTTTGTCGTTCTCAATGATGAGTTTTGCCACCTCGCCCTGTCTCAAAGTGAGGTTTTCCTGGTCCTGCATAGTGCGGAGCATCCTCATCTGATATGCCTTTTTGTCGGCCTGAGCACGGAGTGAATGAACGGCAGGTCCTTTGGATTCGTTGAGCATCTTGGACTGGATAAAGGTTGCGTCGATGTTGATACCCATCTGTCCTCCGAGGGCGTCTATCTCTCTGACAAGATGTCCCTTGGAGGTGCCGCCGATATTAGGGTTACAGGGCATCATTGCCACGGAATCGATACTTACCGTAAAGCAGATCGTCTGAAAGCCCAAACGCGCGGCCGCCAGTGCAGCTTCGCAACCTGCGTGTCCCGCTCCTACTATTATAATGTCATATGTTTCTTCTACGTAATTCATTTGTTTATTAAATCTTCATCCTACGTTTTGCCGAGAGAAATGGGTCTTCTTCGACTGAGATAAAAGTGCTTTGCAAAACCATCGATAATGATAAAGCCTGAGTACAAAAAAGTCAATTATCATGAACGATAAAAATGGACTTCAGCCGTTGCACTGCAGATCTGCGGTGTATCATCTTGTGTATCATGGGTTATCAAAAAGTCAGTAAAGTCATTTGCCTTAAGCCACTCCTCAAAGATCGCGCGGTATTTA
>JAEELH010000014.1 GCA_016288825.1 Lachnospiraceae bacterium
TCGTTTTCGCTCGGAATGACAACGGAGATAAGAAAGTACTTATATGCCAAGGAAAATTAAAGCAAAAACATGGATATATATGCTGTTCAAGCGGCTGGTGATCAGCCCTCTCTTTTGGGTGCTCATCGGTCTTCTTGTGGTGTGCACACTGGCTCTGAGGGCTGTTTCCGTGTCCCATACTTCTCTTGTGACCGTGCTGCTCCATGACAAGTGCGGATCAGAAATGACTCAAAGTCTGATATCAGAATTGCAATCCCTTTCCAATTCCGCTATTGAGTTTAAGATCGCAGAGAATGAAGACGAGATACGTTCACAGGTTTATCATGAAAAAGCTCAAGCCGGGTATGTGTTCTATAAAGACTTTGAAGAAAGGATGAAGTCCTATCCCACAGATCATAAACCTCTGGTAAAGTGCGTACGAAACAAGCATGAGCAGTCCGTCAGGATCGTGGACGATATTGTTTCAAGCCGTATCTACGAGCATCTCGCCCCAGAGTTTTCGGTTTCTTACATGCAGCGTATGTCCGGACTCAGACACTTTGATCCGGTGGATGCCGAAAAGTACGTCAGATCTCAATATCTCTCATACGATGATATAAAAGTGCCATTCCGATTTGAAAACGTGACCGGCCAGGTGAATGAAGCGCTTACAGATGGAACTCGAGGTGGTCACAACGCTATACTATTATCTCCCTTGAAGATCATGATCATGATCTGGATCATGGTATGCGCACTCTCCGGCGGTGTATTCTATTATACCGACGAGCGCAACCGGATCTTTACGGGAATGGGCCCGGTCGCTAAGTCCGTTCTCAGACTTGTTTATATTGGTGTTCCCTGTGTTTGTGCCGGTTTTGCAGGTCTGGTTAGTCTGTTTCTCTCCGGGGCTTCTGCTTTCGGCATAAAAGAAATCGCCGGTATGATAGTTTATCTAATCATACTGACGATCTCGGTTTTTGTTATTCAGCTGTTAGTCCGAAAAGAGACTGTTTATATCTCTCTGATACCCGTGTCGGTACTGTGCACAATAGCCGGATATATGCTGTTCTCAATGAAGTAAGCTTTTGTTTTACTTAAGATTCCCCGCTTCGCTCAGGATGACATAGTAGATGGGGGCCGGGATGACATTGGGGATCAATTTCTCACCTTATTCCACAGCCTCACCACTGCATAGGTCAAAACAAACACTACTATTCCGATTGCTGCGTTGATCCAAATACTCGTTACGTGGATGAGCAGCAGATACAGTGGACTCACGAAGATCCAGTGAGCAACGAACATCTCCATAACATTTTTACTCAGATCTGAAAGAACAGGGTGAAGCTTTCCCCCTGCCAGCGTCATTATTCCGAAGGCTATGGCCATCTCAAGACATACCATGCCGCAAGCACATACAATATTCCAGGGTGTAAGCGCATAATAATCGATCTCGGTTACCCAACCGGGATTCATGGATGCGTTGGGCATGCCGGAGGTGATGATCACCGCCTGGCTGACACCAACCACTACTGCTCCTATCCCCAGAGACGCGAGAGCAAATCTTTTTCTATCCTCCCATCTTCGATACAAAAGTCCGAAACCGTACCCCATTACAGGAAAGATAGCCCAGGGAACCAGGGGAAACCAGGAATAATGGTTTTGTCTGACAAAGATCCCTATCAGGGTGTCTATCCAGGGATTACCGGAAGTCACTCCCTCAGCAGGAACAAGAATACTCGCCGCAAAAATAGCAACTACAACTGCAAGACAGATGACCGCTCTCGCTGCCGGCTTGTCCGCCAGCTTTTTCATCAGTGCAAAAAAGAGCATGCATATCGTCGCCAGCGAATAGATATTGAATCCGATAATGGCATAGGGATGCTCGGAAAAAGCGCCGAAATCCGCAGGATCAAGTAGTCCCGGAAGAATGGCATAGACAAAATTGACGTAGAAAAGCAAGAGCCCCAATTTGAATGCACGCTTTAAGTACGAAATCGGAGTCGACCTGTCAGAAAAAGCAGCGCCCCAGCCCATTGCAAAGGTGAAGACGCCCGCCGCGGGGATCCCTCCGAAAAACTCGATCAAGGTGTAAGGTATGCTGCCGGGGAGTTCCCAGGCGTTTTCAAATACATTCAGAGAGCCCTCGAGAACATGGACCATGACCATAGCGATGATAGCAATGGCTTTCATGAGTTCAATCTCGGGGACTCTTGTTGTTTTTTTAGTATTTGACATTTTAAGCACCATAATAGTCGAAGCAAAGCATGGTCAGGTCGTCGAACTGATCCGCCTCCTTAACGAAGGCATCCACATCTTCGCGGACATTTTTCAGGATCTGCTCCGGAGATGCACCGGGATCTTTGTTGAGCGCGGCGACCATGCGTTCAATTCCGTAAAGCTCGTCGCTGCTGTTGGTGGCCTCAGGCACACCGTCCGTGTAAACAAAGAGCTTGGTTCCGGGCTTCATCTGTACCTCATACTCGCCGTACTCCATATCCTCCATGCCGCCGAGAACAAAGCCGTGCTTGTCACCAAGCATTTCAAAATTGCCATCAGGATAACGGATAGCAGGTGTCTCATGACCTGCGTTGGCGGCTGTAAGCTTGCCGGTAGAGATCTCAAGGATACCCAGCCATACCGTAACAAACATCATCTCGCTGTTGTTCCTGCAAATGATGTTGTTGGATTCCCGAAGGATCGTGGCGGGAGTCTTTCCTCCAAAAGCGTTGGTGGAAACGATGATCTTGGAGATCATCATGAAAAGCGCAGCCGGAATACTTTTTCCGGACACGTCCGCTATTACCAGGCACAGGTGGTCATCATCAATAAGGAAAAAGTCGTAGAAGTCTCCTCCGATCTCCTTGGCCGGATCCATAGTGGCGTAAAGATCGAACTCCTTTCTCTCAGGAAAAGGAGGGAAAATACTGGGAAGCATGGACTCCTGGATCCTCCGCGCAGTGTTGAGCTCGGTTCCGATCCTCTCCTTTTCAGCCGTGATACGAAGATTGTCGGAAATATACTCACGCAGCTCCACATCCATTTTTTGGAAGGAATCCGCCAAAGCCTCAAGCTCATCTCCGGTGTGGATGTCCATCTCAAAATGCTCGTCCTTTTCAAGGTTGTCCGTCATGTTTTTCGCTGCATCGGTAAGCTTTCTGATAGGACTTACGAGGCTTGCATCAACATAGCGATAATAGATCAGCGTGTATAATCCCATAAGGATCAAAAGCATCAAGACCGTATTGATTATAACGCCGATAATAGTTTGTCTGATCTCGGACACTGAAAAGTCCGCACAAGCGAGAGCCGAGATGTAACCATCTGCGGTGTAAACCGGTGTCGCAGCCGTTGCGATGGCCCCAAAATCAGGATCCTCCACGAAACACAGGGTATCAACCGTCTTCCCGGAAAACTTTTTCCTGATCCAATCTTCTCCACCCGGTGAATAAGGCGTGGTGAATCCTATGGTCTCCTCGCCGGAAAAGCCATTAGACCAAATGTAAAGTACGTCTTCGGACTGAGGAACGATCACATAAATATACAGACATTGAAAACTGTCGTGCATTTTGTTGATCTCATCAAGTACCTCATTGTATTCTTCGTCCGGCCCGTTGGCGATATAATCGTTGATTCTGTCGCCGTCTATTCCGCTGGCTATGGACTGCGTAAGAGACGTCCCGATATATTCATATTTTTGAATGGTTCGTATTGTGAAAAAATAACTGATAAGAACGCAAAGAACTACAGCAAGAACTATGGAAAAGATCACAAGTCCGATCAGAAATTTTCTACTGATACTTTTTTTCATTCCTCTACGGCTCCCTTTTCTCCTTGCGTTTTTTCTGAAATCTCACCCA
>JAEELH010000199.1 GCA_016288825.1 Lachnospiraceae bacterium
AAAAGCATTTTTGAGCATAAGACAATGAGTAGGATCCACCACCTTTTGAGGGATGGTAACTCGTACTGTGGTTCCTACCCTTTTTTCACTTTCGATCTTAACAAAACCGCCCATCCTGTGAGCAAAACCATACACGATAAAAAGCCCCAGACCGATACCACCGGCACTGCGGTTTCTCTTTTTATTTACCTGATACATTCCTTCCGAAACAGAGTCCAGGGCTTTTCGGCTCATTCCTATGCCTGTATCGGTCATCTCAATGCACAGATTTACTCCATATTCGGCATTCTCTGCAACCAGCCTGACGTATATACCGCCACGTTTAGTAAATTTAACGCCATTTTCCAAAAGCATCCTAAATATCTTATGGATCTTTTTGACATCTCCGTGCATTATATGGGGAACCGAAGGATCCATATCAACAACCAATTCAAGGCCTTCACCGCCGATAAGTCTGAAACCGGACACAACATCATTAATAAGAGAAACACTCTCATAGTCCTCTTCTTCCAGCATTACCTTTTCTCTTTTGCACTCGGTATAATCCTGAATATCCTCTATCAGATACGCAAGACGGATACCTGCGTCTTTTACGGTAAAAGCCTCACTTCCAACATGCTTTTTTATAAGAAGATCCGACATTCCGTTAACTACATTGACCGGTGTACGGAGTTCATGAGAAATATTGGAAAGGAAGTCCTCCATATCAGCTTCTGCGGAGTCAATAAGCGCATCCTTGATCTCCCCTATTTTCTGAGATTCATTCAAGTTTATAATGGCCCTGACACAGCTGGCATAAATAAGGATTACTACAGCGACATGAAGAATAAGTCTGGAAATATTCAGTGCATCAAAAACTATACTCTTATTAGTTGCAGCCATGATTATCTGGGTGATCATAAGCACGATGTATTCCGCCAAAAGCAAATGCTCGACATACAGGATACCCATAAAAGAGTATGTAACCATGATAAGAGCCGTTACGATAGCAACATCAAAAAAACTGGTAGAATGAACACCGTGATACAATACTGCAAACATACCAAAAGCCAGATAGTACATTCTTCGAAGCTCATAGTCCGGTGATTGTGTGATATTGATCACCCACAGAATTATGGTGCCTATGATAATGATCGGGGGAACCCAAAACTCCCACCCCATAAGAACACTCTCAATGGCCAGACCCAAGCATCCAATGGAAAGAATCAGTATGATAAAGTTTTCCGTATTTCTTTGTTCCACCGTCTTCTCCTTTTGTTGCTATATCTCTCCGGAATAATCTGTCGCCCGGAAGAAGTAACTGATGTTAACTCCCTTGCTGTATTCCGTATTATTCCAGGCTCTGAGAACTCTTTGAATGACCGCTTCTGCCTCGAATTTACTACGCTCGGTCAAAAGAACAAAGAACTGATCCGAACGGTTTTGCATGATAAGATCACTGCTTCGAAGGATATTTTGGAGCACAAGACCAAACTGGGCCGAAATCTCAGGAATACTGTAGGATGGATCGCTTCCGTCTGAGGATACGGAAAAAATGATCCTGACGTCGCTACCGCCGTATCTCTTATAAAAGCGGATAATAAAGCGGTAAGCAATAGAAAATGATTCCCGTCCCAGAAGAAGGGCTCCGGTCTTCTCGTTGCGCTCTTCTATTGTCTTGAGGATACGCTCCATCTGGTCCTCAAGGTCACCTGCAAGCTGCTCCTCTTGCTCAGACAAGTCATAAATAGAGTATCCGTGTTTTCCGTTTTGCTTCACAGAATACATGGAGGTATCCGCCAGCGCAAAAAGCGAATCAAAATCTCTACCGTACTCGGGAACAAAAACCACCCCGATGGATATACCGAGAGGAATGCCGTTGTCATCTCCCATAAGTCTGGCAGCCTCTTCAAAAAGCTGCTTGTTAAGACGCTCTGTAAGCGAAAAAACAGCCGACTCCTCTATTATTCCGGGGAAAAAGCCTAAAAACTCATCACCACCTATACGACTGATAGTATCCGTTTCTCTCGTGTTTTTCCTGACTATATCGGCAAAAGCCTGAAGAACCTGATCTCCCATATCATGCCCGTAAAGGTCATTGACCAGTTTAAAACTATCAAGATCAAAGAGCATAAGTGATCCGGTATTCTCGTTACAAAGATCAGATATCTTTTTGGTACCGATAGCCTTATTCAAAAATCCCGTAAGCTGATCAATGGTAGCCTCTTCCGTCAGAGACTCGATAGTCCTGCTGTTGGCTATGGTATTTTGGATCCTCTTTTTTAGGATATCCTTGTTAAAGGGTTTTCTGATAAAATCGGACGCACCTATTTTAAGACCGCGTTGCTCCGAATCACTGTCGTAATCCGCTGTCAGGAAAATAACGGGTATATGATTTTTCCCAAGTTCATCCTCACGATTACGAAGTGCTTCGTAGGTCTCGAATCCATCCATCTCCGGCATCATAACATCCAAAAGAACAAGATCCGGCGAGTACTTTTCTATATACTTAAGAAGACTCTTGCCTGATGTAAGACAACTTACACGAATATTCTCCTCCTCCAGCAGGGTCTTGGCATTGGTAAGGCTGATGGGCTCATCATCTACCACTACTATCCAACAATCCATATATTATCTCCATCTATTTTTTAATCATTGATCGACGGATCCCTGAAACTAAGCGCGAAGGCAAGAACGCAGGATAAATAGATAACATCCAGCGCCGGTGCCTCAGGATCCATAGATAATGCTATATAATAACCGTATCTAAACTCCAGAATATTATAGATAAGAAGAGCTGCCAATATAGCCTTGACAGCCTTATTGGTATCATGAAGACCACGTATCAGCAAATGGACAAGCATCATGGAACCGGTAAATCCAACTCCGATAAAATATGCTACCGAACTAACACCGTAATCACTGGTATAATATGCAAGTCCGAAATCATACCCGGCGTATCCAATGATCACATACAATCCAACTATTATAATAGTAACTACGCTGATATAAAGCGCTAGCCTCTCGTTTTTCCTGAAGTCCGAATTCATATACATGAATATCGCTATCCCGAAGACATAGTTGGGCGCCAGATAAAGCGCATCCGCTATGGCCACAAGATAGGGATTGTTAGGCAGAAAATAACTGTACACGATGACCAGGGAATCCGAAATAACCCAGAAAAAGATTCCCATCAAAAAATAGAAGCCGCTGATCCAGTATTTCCCAACCTTGGAAATACCTACTGCCATAAGGCTGATACCACACAATGCCGTAATGGGTGAAAACAGGTTGTATAAAACATCCCAATCCATAAAAGAAGCAACCGCATTGATCACCCAGCAAATGACAAGCGCAGCAACCAGATAACGCTCACCATTACCATATGTACTTTTTATATATTTGATTACTCTGTTGCTATACATTGTCCTGCTCTTTAAGTGCTTTTTTATTGACGTACATCAGATCATCCGCTCTCTTGAAAACATCCTGGAAGGATTCGTCGATCCTCTTGTCATATATGGCGCCACCGGCTGCTATCTGATACCTGGTCCCAAAAAGATCAAGGTCTCGCTTGCTTCGCCTGGAAGTGACTTCATGAAGCTTTTCAATAAGCTGCTTGGGGTCCGCATTGTTGATGATGGAACAAAACTCGTCTCCACCGATCCTATATAGCGGGTATCCTACAAAGGTCTCGCGAAGACAGGATGTAACGTGGACCAAGAGCTCATCTCCAACCTCATGGCCCTTGGTATCATTAACGATCTTGAGATTATTAACATCCATGATAATAATAGCAAAAGACGCCCTGCCCAAGGCCAACTCACTTTCTATAACGCCCTTGGTAATATCAAAAGCCGCTTTGTTATTGAGGCCCGTGAGACTATCGGTATACGCCAAAGAATGGAAGTGATCAAAGTAATGCTTGAGAGATGCAGACATCATGGAAAACGTCTTGGAAAGACTTCCTATCTCATCATCCTCACTATACTGAAGCTTCACATCCATCTTGCCTGATGCAAGCTGCTGAGCAGCATTTGTCAATTCCTTGAGAGGACTAAGGAATCCATTGATAACAAGCATGGTCACACTCATTGTTACCAAAAGAATGAGGATACTGATGATAACAGATACAGCAAGTACCGTCCTCTGTGAACTGTTGATCTCATTGACCGGAACCTGAACGCAGACAAACATATCATTTTCAAGTCTGGACGCATAAAGCTTGTATTGATCTAAGATATTGCCATACTTGACCGCCTCTCCCTTTTCCAGTGATGCCTCAATAGCCTCAAAGGTATGTGGATATCTTTCAGAAAAATCCTCTGCCGAAAGGCCGGTCTGATTATCCGTACTGTAAATAAGCGAACCATCACCTGACATGAGCATGATACTGCTGTTATCATACAGTTTGACATCGTTGAACATCTCTGACATTTCCGAAAGATCGATATCTATACCCATGATACCAACAAAACTTCCGCCAAGATAAAGAGGTGCCACATAGGACATCATCTTGATGTTGAGGTTAAGATTCATGTAGGGCCCGATCCATACCGGTTTCCTAGTAGTCTGAGGCAGATAATACCAACCTACTCTGTCCGTATCATCCTTGTCATATAGTTCGATCTCTGTCAGTGTTCCCTTGTGAAATTCTCCCGTCTGCGGATCCCTGGAATAAATAAATCCGCAAGGATCGGGATAGTCCGTATTCATACGAAAATAAACGACACTTGCGCTACTGTTATTTCTAACCTCTGCAAGGCACATGGATTCCATCTGATCCAGATAATTTTTGCGATACTGTTCTCTCTGCAGTGATGAAACAGAATGGCCAACTTGATCCGAAGCATAATAAAAAATACTGTCAACAGATGATTTGACGCTGCTCATTGAACTGTTGATCTTATTGACGTTTTCATCACCGATATGCTTGAGAAGCATGCCCGAATCCTGCTCAGCCAAAATTCCCAGACAAATGACAGATACTATAAGTATGGCCGCAACTGTAAATGTTACGGATGCAAAAAGAACATTAACGATCTTGGTTCGAATTGACTTCAACGCAATCCCCTTCCCTAAACGACATATAGAGTTATTCTATCATAAATACTTTCCAAACGCAAAAAGAAGCACACCCGAAGGTGTGCTTCAATATATCTGTCAGATATTACCAAAGATCAACGCTGCCGCTGTCATCATCAGCAACATAGTATGCCTTGCCCTCTTCAGGCTTGATGTATACTTCCTTAACGTTTTTCTTCTTGCTGTAAGCCTTCTCAGCCTTAGCGATAACGTCAGCTACATCAAACTCCTGACCCCAAAGCTGAACGATAGCCTTAGGTGCATCCTTGGATGCTGTCTTCTTAGCTGCTGTCTTGGTTGCTGTAGACTTGGTAGCTGTCTTAGCAGGAGCTGCTTTCTTGGCGGGAGCCTTTTTAGCGGGTGCCTTCTTAGCGGGTGCCTTAGCTGTCTCCTCTACCTTGCCTGCATTGAGAATGTCCTTAACAGTTGCCTTGATGTCTGCTGCCTCTGTCTTAGTTGTCTTCTTCTCTGCCATTTTTAATCTCCTTTTACACGAACGTGCTTGATCAAAATTTACTTGACAAATTGGATTATACTATCCTCTTAACAATTTTGAAATATAATTTACTTATTAAAAACAAAATTAATTGATTCCGTTTTTTGTATACTTTTCACTATCGGGAAACAATCGAAAAGAATTGATCCGTCGTAACACCTTTGTCCGGTTCCGGAGATATACTTTCCCACTTTTCTTTGTTAAGTCCGGAATAGGACTTAGCATACTGTTCGTTCATTATGTCCGAAATCGTATTCTCTTTTCTTGTCTCTATGATGGTATGCTTGTTTTCTTCAGACAGATCTTTGTTATATTTATCTATGCAATAGATGAAGTAATATCCTCCATCAGCCTCTACCGGACCACCGTACTCACCGTCATCAAGTTCGAAAGCTATGCTGTCAAAAGCATCCGGATACTGACCTCTTCCAAAGGATACCTGCTCCTTATCCTTCTCGCTGTACTTCCTGGCAATATCCTCCGCAGCTTCTCCGTTAGCAAAAGCTTTTTCGATCTTGGAGACTTTGGAACTGTCGGTAACATAGATAAGATATCCGTCCATGATCCTCGCTTCATCTTCCGATACCTCATCATCAACACTGGTTATGATGTGATCATAAACTTTTACCGCAAGGATGTATCTCTCATACATGGCTGCAATATCTTTTTCACTAACATCAAGGTACTCTTTGTCTTTGTCTGAAAGCGTACTCATATATTCAGCAGCACAATTAGTTGCCTGTTCCTTTTCCTCATCGGAAAGATCCATCTCAAGTTCCGAAGCATAAAGGTTCATGGAATATACCATGGTAAGATGCTCCAGGGTCATATCCTTGATATTGGAAAGCATGCCCTCCTTGGAAAGAGGCAGATCCCAGATATCACCAACGGAAGTCTTGCCATATAGATTGTATGCATTTGCAAGGTACACCCTGACTTCCTTTTCATTGCATCTGGAGTTATCTATCCGAAAGACTGTCCCTGCACCGTCACCTGCAGTAAAGTACACCTGCTTACCCTGAAAGGAACATCCAACCAATGAAAGAGTAAAAAGAAGTGATATTAAAAGTAAGCCCTTTTTCATAAGTCTATCCCTCTACGATCAAATATCTGCCGTCGCCTACCGAGAATACTTCCTCACAAGAAAGGATCTCGCTATCGGACATCCCGCTAACATCAAGATTGTCCTTCATATATTCGATAGCATCCTTGTCATCATCACAGACAATGGCACAAACATCCTCAAGGAAAAACTCAGCCTCCTCCTCTGTAGTCGCAACATCCTCAGGAAACAGCTGACGCTGCTTTTTTAGGAATGCACTTATAACCGCAGAATCAAAAGTATCCATATTATCCTCCTATACCTCAACAAGACTTTCAAGTGCAAATGAGTACATGTAAGCTCCGCCCGGTTCAAGATGCAAAGTCCGATTCAGGACATCCTGATATAACAGCATCTGCTTTCTGTACCGTGTAAGAAGTTCCTCTTTAGTATCTACCCTGTCGGTCTTATAGTCAATAAGAAATACCTTACCGTCTTCAATAAAATATGCATCTATGATTCCCTGCACCAGAACCTGTGGATCATCATCTGAGAATACTTCATCCTCACCGGCGATATCCTCGAAGAATGCCCGGGGCTTATCACCCATGACGAAGGTCCTCTCTCTGAAAAGTTCTCCTGCAAGTGATGCTCTGTGCATCCTCCCTGCCAGATCCGATCCAAGGAATTTTCTCAGTCTGGCTATTTGAAGAAGTTTCTCCTGATCCTCCTGAAGGAACCCGCCATCAACCTGACGTCTTATCTCTTCATCAATAGCACCGGAAAGATCATCCTTTTTAAAGTCAAAGCATTCAAGGAACCTGTGCATCGCAGTTCCCCTTTCAGCACCTGTACTGACCTCACCGGACCCACCCATAAATCTAGGAACATATTCTGTAAGTTCCGGCTCCGGTGCAAAAAGCTGCATTGTTTCTCCGTCACCGTCAACTGCTTCCATAAAGGCCTGCTTTTTTATCATAGAAACGGAATACTTACTCTTCCACTCCGTGCCGCTTCCCGTATCATATGTAAATCTACTCTTTTCAAGAAGCTCACGGGATATATCATCGGCATCCTTGTCTCCTGCCATTTTTAGAAAGATTTCACGATCAGGTCTGTTATGCTCACGGATCACTTCCCGTATGATCAAACTTTCCGGAGATGCCTCATAAATATGTGACCTATGTGCTTTAGATAAAAATGCAGGGAGCACCATTTTAAGATAATTGACTGCGCTTATCTTTTTGTTGTATGTAACCTTTTGCGGCACAGGTTTGCCTTCAAGTATTTTATCAATATCATTTTGCTTTAAGGCAGCCGTCATGATAAGTTTTTCCCTGGCCCTTGTCATGGCAACATAAAGTACCCGGGCTTCCTCACCGATAACCTGCTCCTTTTCAAAGTATGATATCATACTCTTATGGAAGGTATTAATCTTGAGACTGTTTTCCCTGTCATAGATATCAAGTCCAAAACCATACTTGTCACTCACCGAGAAAACATCTCTGTCAAAACGTATCCCTTTAGATAGACCACAGACAAAAACCACGGGGAATTCCAGGCCCTTACTCTTGTGTATCGTCATAAGTCTGACCGAATCTGTCTCCGGATCTCCTTCCGGATCCTTTTGGTCTATTTCATACTTTTTCATTTTTTCTATATACTTTACAAAATGATATATTCCCCTGTAACTTGTTTTTGAATAGGCCTGGGCCATGTCCAGGAGTTTTTCAAGATTACGCCTTCTTTTTTCACCACCGGGTAAAGCCGTAACATAGGAAAGATATCCTGTCTCATCATAGATCCTGTATAAAAGTGCATCTACGGATTCGTACTCACTTATGCTTCGGAAATTATCAAGAAAAGTCCTGAAGCCGGATAGTTTTGTAGCTGTCTCCTCATGAAGTTTATCCGTCGGAACATCCATGATGCTCTCACAAAAACCAATATCACCTCCTGCCATTCGGATAAGAAGAAGTTCTTCATCCGAAAAGTCAAAAAGCGGTGACTTAAGAACGGCAGCCATTGCAATATCATCATAAGGATTATTGATAACTGAAAGTATTGCCAGCGACGTCTCAACCTCTATAACGGAAAAGTAGCCGGTCCCACCTGTCTTTTCACAGGGAATATCCATATCTGCAAGTTCATTACATATCAGATCTCCATATGAATTAGCACTTCTGTTAAGGATAGCTATATCACTGTAAGTCAGAGGACGCCGGTCATCCTTACCACCGATCATGAGATTTCCCACCAGCTCGCGGATCTTCTGTCCTATGGCACGACTCTCCAGCATGATAGACTCTTCGTCCTCATCCGTCACATCAGAATCCGTCGGCACAAGGATCAGCTCGCTGTCATAACCTTCTCCTTCAGGATACTCCGCTCCGCAATTTAGTCTGGCCCTCTCATCGTAGGTAACCATTCCTATGGTCTCATCCATGAATTTTGAAAAAACATCATTGGTTATTTCAAGAACTTCCGGGCGGCTTCTGAAATTCTTTGAAAGGTCAATTCGAAACTGTCCTGTTGCCTCATCTTTATAATCCTTGTATTTTTCGGTAAAAATATCCGGTCTTGCCTGCCTGAAGCCGTATATGCTCTGCTTAACGTCTCCTACCATAAAGTAGTTTTTATGAGGATCGCTTATTGCAGAAAGCAAATACTCCTGAAGCATATTGGAGTCCTGATACTCATCTACCATTACCTCACGAAAATACTCTCTGTAGCTTTCAGCGATCTGAGTGGCCTTTCCGGTATTCCTGTCTACGAGGATGTCCAGCGCAAAGTGCTCCATATCCGAAAAATCCATGAGCCTTCGCTCTCTCTTTTTTTCGGAATACATCTCATTGAAACGAAGGGTAAGACGTACGAGTTCGGACACAAAAGGCTTTGCCATAACAATCTCTTTAAGGATCTCCTCCGTGGTCTTTTGAAACCTTTCGGAAAGTTTGCCAAGAGTCTTTTTCATCTCATCCCTAAATGGTCCCGCCACCTCCTTGAGTTCCAGGTACTGTTCTTCTTTACAATTTGCAAGTCTGGCAAAAGAAAGATCTACAAGTTTGTTATGAAGGCTGTTATAGTCCCTGCTTGCCAACAGATCCTCAAGAAGAGAAATATCCGAAGCAAAAGCTGCCTCATATGGATGTCTGCTTTCGGACAATGCCATATGAATTTCCTTCACCTCATCCAGATAATCCCCAATGATCTTTCCGGCCCTGTCGATCAGCGACTTAACAAGATCGGACTCCATCAGTTTCTTTTCATCTGTAATCTCATAGTCATTCAAAAGTCCGGTAAGATATTTGTCCGGATAGGGATATGACATAGATATATTGTGAAGACGAGTAATGATATCAACAAGCCTACTGTCTCTTTCTTTATTTTTATATGAAGAGACAAGGTTCAAAAAC
>JAEELH010000015.1 GCA_016288825.1 Lachnospiraceae bacterium
TCATCACGCTGCCATCCTTGGATGCAGGATGAGTATCAGTTCGGACATACAAAGTGATGCGGCTCCTCTGGTTGAGATGTGTGATAAACTTCGGCCGATTGGAGTTCATTCCATGAGAGATGTTACCCGCGGTGGACTTGCTACGGTACTGTATGAGCTTGCCATGTCAAGCGGATATGAATTTGTTCTGGATCAGGAGTCAATCCCGGTATCTCCGGGAGTTCGTGATTTTGCGGGCCTTTTGGGACTTGATCCCCTGTATATGGGTAATGAAGGCAAGATGGTAGCCATAGTTTCACAGGATGACGCAGATGCTGTTCTCGAAGCCATCCGCAGCAGCCGCTATGGTGAAAATGCTGCTGTGATAGGAACCGTCAAAGCATCAGCTCATCCTGGCCTTACACTAAAGACCCCTATCGGAGGTCTCCGTGCCCTCGGCCCGTTGGAAGGTGAAGGCTTACCGCGTATTTGTTAAGGAAACACTGATTTAATCAGTGTTTCCTTAAATGCCCCGCAGGGATGCGCAGAAAATCGCAGAGGAAGATGCTTCGCATTGCGATTTTCGCGCAAGGAAACGCTTTAATCAGCGTTTCCTTAAATGTGTGGAGCGATATTACGCATAGTAACGCGCGAGCAATGGGTAAGATGCGGCCGGAGGCTACCACGCCGGAGAACGTATGGGGCGCAAGACGTCCGGGGGACGTCTGCTCTGCGCCGACCGAAGTGGAACGTAGATCCCATTGCGGGAGCGTAAGAGCTATGTGGTAAAAAAGGCACTCATATTAGTAATAATATATCTTTTATTTATGACAATTAAGTGTTATTATCTATCCTTGATGATTTAACAATATACTTTAACGCATTAACGCATTAAGTTCGTGGGAAGGACGGTGTTTTATGGATTTCAAAGTGGGAGTTATCGCCGGAGACGGCATTGGCCCGGAAGTAACAGCAGAAGCATGGAAGGTTCTTGAAAAGGTAGGTAGTACCTTTGGCCACAACTTCATCCGCACTGACATCCTGATGGGCGGCTGCTCTATCGACAAGTACGGCGAGCCCCTTACTCAAGAGGCTATTGATGCGGCAAAGGCTCAGGATGCTGTTCTTATGGGGTCCATTGGTGGCAATACCAGTACAAGCCCCTGGTATAAGCTTCCCCCCGAGAAGCGTCCGGAGGCCGGTCTTCTCGGTATCAGAAAGGCTCTGAACCTTTTTGCGAATCTTCGTCCTGCCTACCTTTATCCCCAGCTTGCACAGGCCTGCCCTCTTCGTGAGGAAGTTGCTAAAAAAGGCTTTGACATGCTTATTATGAGAGAGCTTACGGGCGGTCTTTACTTCGGCGCCAGACATACCGAAGAGGTGGATGGCCTTATGACTGCTACGGATACTCTTGTTTATAACGAAAATGAGATCCGCAGGATCGCGATCAGGGCTTTCGATGTAGCCATGAAGCGTCGTAAAAAAGTTACTTCCGTAGACAAGGCCAACGTTCTGGATTCCTCCAGACTTTGGAGAAAGATCACGGAAGAGGTGGCAAAGGACTATCCGGAAGTTACTCTGGAGCATATGCTGGTAGACAATGCGGCAATGCAGCTTGTGGCTGATCCTACCCAGTTCGATGTCATCCTTACGGAGAATATGTTTGGAGATATTCTTTCCGATGAGGCTTCCATGATCACAGGATCCATCGGAATGCTTTCATCCGCAAGTCTTAATGAGTCCAGTTTCGGACTTTATGAACCCAGTGGCGGTTCGGCTCCCGATATTGCAGGCAAGGGAATTGCCAATCCCATCGCAACCATTCTTTCTGCGGCAATGATGCTTAGGTACAGCTTTAATCTCGACAAGGAAGCTGACGCCGTTGAAAAGGCGGTTGAAAAAGCACTTGTTGACGGTATTCGAACCGGTGACATCATGCCTCGTGAGGGAGATCTTTCAGGGATCACTAAGGTTGGAACAAGCGGTATGGGTGATGCGATCGCAGATCGTATCGGATAAGAAAGAGAGGAACTTTGTATGCAGAGCGATAACATGAAAAACGGAATGCAACAGGCACCGGCTCGTAGCCTTCTTAATGCATTAGGTTATACCCCGGAGGAGATCAAAAAGCCTATGGTAGGTATCGTTTCCTCCTTTAACGAGATAGTACCCGGACACATGAATATCGATAAGATCGTAGAGGCTGTTAAGCTGGGAGTTGCAGAGGCAGGCGGTACACCTGTAGTATTTCCGGCTATTGCGGTTTGCGACGGTATAGCAATGGGGCATGTGGGAATGAAGTATTCCCTCGTTACCAGAGATCTGATCGCAGATTCGACTGAGTGTATGGCTATTGCTCATCAGTTTGATGCTCTTGTAATGGTTCCCAACTGTGATAAAAACGTTCCGGGACTGCTCATGGCGGCAGCCCGCATCAATGTTCCTACTGTATTTGTTTCCGGAGGCCCCATGCTTGCAGGTCATATCGGAGGCAAAAAGCGTTCACTTTCTTCAATGTTCGAGGCAGTAGGTGCTCACGCAGCCGGTACCATGACCGAAGCAGAGGTTTGTGAATATGAGGAAAAGGTATGTCCTACCTGTGGTTCATGCTCGGGTATGTATACGGCAAATTCCATGAACTGCCTTACAGAGGCACTTGGAATGGGACTTCGCGGCAACGGTACCATTCCCGCCGTATATTCCGAAAGGCTTCGCCTTGCAAAGCGTGCAGGTTATGCGGTAATGGATATGTTTAATAAAAATATCCGTCCCAGAGATATCATGACAAAAGAGGCTATCGAAAACGCCCTTACGGTTGATATGGCACTGGGATGCTCTACCAACTCCATGCTTCATCTTCCGGCTATTGCTCATGAGATCGGTTTTGATTTTGATATTTCCTATGCGAATCCGATTTCGGAGAAGACTCCTAACCTTTGCCACCTGGCACCTGCAGGCCCTACATATATGGAGGATCTTAATGAGGCAGGCGGTGTATATGCGGTAATGAAGGAATTGTCCGATCTCGGACTTCTTCACGAGGATTGCATGACCGTTACCGGTAAGACAGTGGGAGAGAATATTAAAAACGCTGTTAATCTCGATCCCGAGGTAATAAGACCTACCAGCAATCCCTACAGCAAGACCGGCGGTCTGGCTGTTCTCAAGGGTAACCTTGCACCTGACGGATCTGTGGTAAAGCGTTCTGCTGTGGTTGAAGAGATGATGGTCCATGAGGGACCCGCCAGAGTATTTGATTGTGAAGAGGATGCGATCGCAGCCATCAAGGGCGGCAAGATCAATGAGGGTGATGTGGTCGTTATCAGATATGAGGGACCCAAAGGAGGCCCCGGAATGAGAGAGATGCTCAATCCTACATCCGCTATTGCCGGAATGGGACTGGGATCATCCGTTGCTCTTATCACAGACGGAAGATTCTCCGGAGCATCCAGAGGTGCATCTATCGGTCATGTTTCTCCAGAGGCCGCTGTAGGCGGACCTATTGCCCTTGTTGAAGAGGGAGATATCATAGCTATCGATATTCCCGGACTTTCTCTCAACCTCAAGGTTTCAGATGAGGAACTGGCAAAGAGGAAGGCAGCATGGCAGCCTAGAGAGCCCAGAGTTACAACGGGTTATCTCAGAAGATATGCATCAATGGTTACATCAGGTAACAGGGGAGCTGTTTTGGAGCTTCCTTCAGATAAGTAAGGAGAGTAATATGGCATATGTATTTCCGGATCTTAGTGAATCCGATGATCTTATAGTTCATCTTGAACTTGATGACGGCACAGAGGGAGATTACATGGTGATCATCATGTTTGAATGTCGTGATCTTGCCATTGCAGGATTTATTCCGGCAGATACCTCTGATGATGTGGATGAGGCCGAAGTGTTCTTTATGGAGATGGCTAATTATTCCTTCGATGAAAGGGATGGAGAGATCGAGTTTCAGCTTGAAAACATAGATGACCCCGATCTTTATAATGAAGTAGGTGAGATGTTTCAAGAATTAGTGGAAGATATGGGGTAAACCTATATATTTTTCACGTTGTTTTGAAGTCTCATTATTGATATAATGCGAAAAGTTGCAGTTTAAGATTACTTGAAAGGACTATCTTATGCAGATGACCGGAGCACAGGTCATAATCCAATGTCTTTTAGAGCAGGGAGTGGATACGGTTTTCGGATATCCCGGAGGCGCCATTCTCAATGTCTATGATGCCCTGTACGAACGCAGGGATGAGATCAAACATATCCTGACCAGCCATGAGCAGGGGGCTTCCCATGCGGCTGACGGATACGCCAGGAGCACCGGTAGGGTTGGTGTGTGCTTTGCCACCAGCGGTCCGGGAGCTACCAATCTTGTTACCGGAATAGCTACGGCCTTTATGGACTCTGTCCCCCTTGTGGCGATCACTTGTAATGTTGGGGTGTCGCTTCTCGGAAAGGACAGTTTCCAGGAGGTTGATATAGCCGGTATCACAACTCCCATTACAAAACATAATTTCATCGTCAAGGAGGCTGACAAGCTGGCCGATACCATAAGGCGTGCTTTTGAGATCGCACGTCGCGGTCGTCCCGGTCCGGTACTTGTGGACGTTACCAAGGATGTTACGGCAGCCAAGATCACATACTCCCCTAAAAAGATTGCGCCTGCAGTACGCAGTACGGATAATATCCGGGAAGAGGATCTTAAGAGAGCGGCACATCTTATTGCCAGAGCAAAGCGACCCTACATTTTTGCAGGAGGCGGTTGCGTGATATCAGGAGCCGACAGTGAGCTTGCTCAACTTGCGGACAAGATCGATTCGCCTATCTGTGATTCACTTATGGGCAAGGGTGCATATGCCGCAAGCGGGCCCAGATATACGGGTATGCTTGGTATGCACGGTACAAAGGCTTCCAATCTCGGTGTTTCGGAGTGCGATCTTCTGATCGCCATCGGTACCAGATTTTCCGACAGAGTTCTTGGTAATCCCAAGCGCTTTGCAAGAGGAGCCAAGATCATCCATATTGATGTGGATCCCGCCGAGATCAATAAAAATATCATCGCGGATTGCGAGATCATAGGAGATGTTAAGGAGGTTCTGACAAGGCTTATTCCCATGATAAGTCAGGAGGAGCATCCGGAGTGGACAGAGCATATCGATTCTTTGAAAAAGAAATATCCGTCTGATTTCAAGAGTACGGATAAGTCCGGAGGCGGACTTACAGGGCCTTATGTGATCGATCATATCTATAAAAAGACCAAGGGAGATGCCATCGTATCTACCGAGGTTGGACAGCATCAGATGTGGGCAGCTCAGTATTACGGTTTCAAGCATCCGAGACAGTTTATTACTTCAGGTGGTCTCGGAACCATGGGATACGGACTTGGGGCTTCCATTGGTGCAGCCATCGGTAATCCCGGTAAGCATGTGATCAATATCGCAGGTGACGGATGTTTCCGTATGAATATGAATGAACTGGCTACAGCAGTCAGGAATCATCTTCCGATAATTGAGGTTGTCATCAATAATCAGGTTCTGGGTATGGTTCGCCAGTGGCAGGAGCTCTTTTATCATGAGCATTATTCCGAAACCATACTTTCACAGGAGATTGATTATGTTAAGCTGGCAGAGGCTATGGGTGCTACGGCATTCAGGGCTACAAGCCGCAAAGAGTTTGACAACGCTTTTAAGCAGGCTATGGATTCGGATACTCCGGTTCTCATAGAGGTATGTATTGACAAAGATGATAAGGTATGGCCCATGGTTGCACCCGGGGCACCTATCAGCGAATGTTTTGACGATACAGATCTTGATAAACACTGATCAACTAGTAAGGAGGATACTACAATGTCGAGAGTCTACAATTTTTCAGCAGGTCCTGCAGTACTCCCTGAGGAGGTTCTTCGCGAAGCCGCCGCAGATACGTTGGACTACAAGGGATGCGGAATGTCCGTTATGGAGATGAGTCACCGATCCAAGATGTTTGATGATATCATTAAAACTGCAGAGTCTGATATCAGAGATCTAATGGGGATTCCCGACAATTATAAGGTGCTTTTCCTTCAGGGCGGTGCGAGCCAGCAGTTCGCAGCAGTTCCAATGAACCTTATGAAAAATAAAAAGGCCGGATACATACTTACCGGTCAGTGGGCTAAAAAAGCCTATCAGGAAGCTAAGCTTTACGGCGAGGCAGTTGAGCTTGCTTCTTCTGCAGACGAGACTTTTTCTTACATTCCCGACTGCAGCGATCTTCCCATAACAGATGACATGGATTACGTTTATATCTGTGAGAACAATACCATTTACGGAACCAAGTTCAAGACCCTTCCTAATACCAAGGGCAAGCTTCTTGTTTCTGACGTATCTTCCTGCTTCCTTTCAGAGCCGGTAGATGTATCTAAGTACGGAGTTATCTACGGCGGAGTTCAGAAAAATGTGGGTCCTGCAGGTATGGTCATCTCCATCATCAGAGAAGATCTTATCACAGACGAGTGCCTTCCCGGAACACCTACCATGCTCAAGTGGAAGACTCAGGCTGACAATGATTCACTTTACAACACTCCTCCCTGCTGGACTATCTACATCTGCGGCCTCGTATTTAAGTGGCTCAAGAACAACGGTGGTCTCAAGGGAATGCAGGAGAAAAATGAAAAGAAGGCTGCTATCCTTTATGATTTCCTTGATAACAGCAAGCTTTTCCGCGGTACTGTACGCAAGGAAGACCGCTCACTCATGAACGTTCCTTTTGTTACAGGTGATGAGGAACTTGATAAGAAGTTCGTTGCAGAGTCCAAGGCTGCAGGCCTTGAGAACCTTAAGGGTCACAGAACTGTAGGCGGTATGCGTGCTTCCATTTACAACGCTATGCCTATCGAAGGTGTAGAGAAACTTGTGAACTTTATGGCAGATTTCGAGTCTAAGAATCTGAAATAATTAATATTTTACGCAGACTAAATAGCCACGTTGCTTATATGTATCCCGAGTGACCCTCGTTTTTAGTCGTTACTTACGCGGCGTATTTTGCCGCGTTATGTAACGTGACCAAAAAACAAGGAGCGGGAGCGTGTCACAGGGGATACATGTAAGCAATGTGGCGATAGAAGCAGAGAAAAACAGATCAATGAAAGGAAAGTTCGATGTATAAATACCATAACTTGAATCCGATAAGCTCAAAGGGTCTCGAGAAATTCTCTACAAGTTACAAGCAGACCGAAGATGTTAACGAGGCAGATGCGATCCTGGTACGTTCAGCCAAGATGCATGACATGGAGTTTTCTGACAAGCTCCTTTGCATTGCGAGAGCAGGTGCAGGTGTTAACAACATTCCCCTTGAGCGTGCAGCTGAGTCAGGAATCGTAGTCTTCAATACTCCCGGAGCTAACGCCAATGCAGTTAAGGAGATGGTATTCACCGGAATGCTCCTTGCCAGCAGAGATGTGGCAGGTGGTGTGAGATGGACACTTGATAATGCTTCGGATCCGGATATCTCCAAGAACATGGAAAAGGCTAAAAAGCAGTTCGCAGGTACAGAGATCGCAGGCAAGAAGCTGGGTGTTATCGGTCTTGGAGCTATTGGTGTTTTGGTTGCCAATGCAGCAACTCACATGGGCATGGAGGTTTACGGATACGATCCCTATATCTCCGTTAATGCAGCATGGAGCCTTTCAAGAAGCGTAGTACATATTTCAGATGTTCAGGATATTTTCAGAGAGTGCGATTTCATCACAGTTCATGTTCCGCTTCTGGATTCCACCAGAGAGATGATCAATCGTGAAGCTATCGAACTCATGAAAAAGGGCGTAGTGATCCTTAACTTTGCAAGAGATCTTCTGGTTGATGAGTATGCGGTTGTAGATGCTCTTGATTCAGGTAAGGTTAGAGCTTATGTTACGGATTTCCCCAATCCCATTACAGCCGGCAAGCCCGGAGTTATCGCTACACCTCATTTAGGAGCTTCCACAGAGGAGGCAGAGGATAACTGTGCAGTGATGGCAGTTGATGAGATCAGAAATTTCATTGAGAATGGTAATGTAGTACATTCAGTGAACTTCCCTGACTGTGATCTCGGAAAGTGCACAACAACCGGTCGTCTTACCGTTATCCACAAGAACACCAAGGGTATCATCGCAAAGTATACGACGATCCTGGGTGATGCGGATATCAACGTGGCAGACATGTCCAACAAGACCAAGGGCGAGTATGCATACGCTATCATCGATGTAGACTCACCCATAACCGACGAGGTTGTTGAAAAGCTTTCCAAGTCCGAAGGCGTACTTAGAGTAAGGGTGATAAAGTAATGGCAGGTATTAAAGCGTTTAAAGCATTAAGACCTTCACATGATATGGCAGCGACAATTGCGGCGCTGCCTTATGATGTTTATGGAAGGACAGAAGCAAGAGAGTATGTAGAGGCCCATCCTCACAGCTTTCTTGCGATAGACAGACCGGAGTCCACACTTAGTCCGGATGCGGACATGTATGCGGATTCCACTTATGACAGAGCAGAGGAGCTTCTTTCTCTTTGGATCAGAGAGGGAAGCTTTATCAGAGAAAGCGAGGATTGCCTTTATCTCTATGAGCTTACCATGAATGGACGCAGCCAGACAGGAATCGTGGGTTGTGCTTTCGTGGATGAGTATGACAGCGGAGTTATCAAAAAGCATGAGAATACCCTCGCAGCCAAGGAGGAAGACAGGGTACATCATATAGATACCACAAGTACCCAGACAGGCCCTATTTTTCTGGCATACAGACACAGCGATGTTTTGTCCGATATCGTACTTGCCAATAAGGAGTCTGATCCTATTTATGATTTTGAGACTGAGGACGGAATCGGTCATCGTGTATGGAGGATCGCCGATCCGGCGGTAATAGCAGCTATTACCGAGGGTATGGCGGAAGCCGGTGATCTTTATATTGCAGACGGTCACCACAGAGCAGCATCCGCAGTCAGGGTTTCTCATATGAGACGGGATGCGGCAGGTGATTTTTCCGGTGAGGAGGAGTATAATTATTTCCTGTCTGTTATGTTTCCTGATGATGAACTTTTTATCATGGATTATAACAGGGTAGTTTCCGATACTAACGGCTATGATACGCAGGGCCTTTTGTTGGAGATAGAAAAATGCTGCGACAGGATCCGGGAATCTGAGAGTCCGGTTCATCCTGAGCATAAGGGAGAGTTTGCTTTGTACATTAGCGGAAAATGGATCCTTTATTCATTCAAGGATTCCATTAGAAGCGATGATGCTGTTGCCGGGCTTGATGTTTCTATTCTTCAGGAGCATATCCTGACACCGGTCCTTGGTATCGGTGATCCCAGGACAGATGAGCGTATTCGCTTTGTTGGTGGTATCAGGGGTTACGGCGAATTGGAAAAGCAGGCCGGTACGGATGGAGTTGCATTCGCTATGTATCCTACATCTATGAGCGAACTTCTCAAGGTTGCCGATGAGGGAAGGCTTATGCCTCCCAAGTCTACCTGGTTTGAGCCCAAGCTTCTAAGTGGGCTGTTTTTGCATGAGATAGAGAGGATCTGATATGCCTACGGAAGGAGTGATCAAAAACTTTCTTGATGGTCTGCTTTCGGACACACTGTCATTTTTCTGGTGCGTTCTTCTGGCGATAGTTGTTTATTTTGTTGGTGTGAGGATAGGGCGCCTTATCAAAAAGGCCATCATAAGCACCATGGAAAAACGTCAGGTAGAACTTGGAGTAAGACAGTTTACTTCGGCTTTATTGACCATAGCAATATACTTTGTCATGATCGTGGCTATCCTGAACCTTTTTGGGGTTCAGACTTCAAGCGTAGCCGCTGCAGTGGTTTCAGTACTGATGACGGCAGGACTTTCTCTTCAGGGAGCTCTGTCCAATTTTGCCGGCGGGGTGCTGATACTTGTTCTTCATCCATTCGTTGTGGGAGATTACATCAAAGAAGATACCCATGGCAACGAGGGAACGGTCATTGAGATCTCTATTTTTTACACCAGGCTTCGTACGGTTGATGAAAAAATAGTTGTTATCCCCAATGGCGTTCTGGCCAATTCGTCATTGACCAATATCACATCACAGGATATTCGAAGGATAGACTTCAGAGTCGGCATAAGTTACGATGATGATATTTCACTGGCGAAAAAGATCCTGACGGAGATCGCCAAGGAGCATAAGGGCAGGATCAAGGACAGAGACATGCAGGTCTTTGTTGATTCACTGGGGGATTCAGCTATTATCATGGGACTCAGGTTCTATGTTAAGCAGCAGGATTATTGGACTATAAGATGGGGACTTAACGAGCAGGTGAAATCTGCTTTTGATGAGGCGGGCATTACGATTCCTTACGGACAGATGGATGTTCACCTCCACAAGGAGAAAAAAGAAACAGAGAAAAAGGGGAAGAAATGAGAGAGATTCACAAGGCATATGAGCTCATAGGCAAGACGGGATTGGGCGATATCCATTCCGTGGGTTATATCTTAAAGCACAGAAAAAGCGGAGCTCATCTGGCCCTCATTGAAAATGATGACGATAACAAAGTATTTTATATAGGATTTCGGACTCCACCCGAGGATTCAACCGGAGTAGCTCATATAACGGAGCACTCCGTTCTTTGTGGTTCGGCAAAGTATCCTCTCAAGGATCCTTTTGTGGAACTGGTCAAGGGGTCTCTCAATACATTTCTCAATGCTATTACATATCCGGACAAGACGGTTTACCCCGTAGCCAGTACCAACAATAAGGATTTTGCCAACCTTATGGATGTTTATCTGGATGCGGTTTTCCATCCCAATATCTATACAAGGGAGGAGATCTTCCGCCAGGAGGGTTGGCATTATGAGATGAGCGATCTTAGGGGAGATGTTACCATCAACGGTGTAGTTTACAACGAGATGAAGGGTGCGTTTTCAAACCCTGATGAGGTTGCATCAAGAGAGATCCTGAATTCTCTTTTCCCTGACACAGCCTACGGAGTTGAGTCCGGAGGTGATCCGAAAAATATCCCGGATCTGACTTACGAGGATTTTTTGGATTTCCATCGCAGATATTATCATCCCTGCAATTCTTATATCTATCTCTACGGAGATATGGATATGAACGAAAAGCTGGACTATCTTGACAGAGAATATCTCTCCAAGTATGAGGCTATAGATCTTGATTCCGAGATAGCATTCCAGCAGCCTTTTGACAGTCCCCATACCATCCAAAAGTCTTATCCTATTGCTGCAGACGACGATACTGCAGGCAAAACTTTTCTTTCCTGTAATTACGTTGTGGGCACTACCCTTGATAAGGAGACGTATCAGGCTTTTGATGTGTTGGACTATGCTCTTTTGTCAGCACCGGGAGCACCCCTTCGTCAGGCTCTGTTAGATGAGCAGATAGGAGTGGATGTCAGCGGAGGATATGACAGCGGTCTGATGCAGCCTTATTTTTCAGTTGTTGTCAAGGGCTCCGATCCGGAGAAAAAGGACCGTTTCCTGGAGATAGTGGATTCCGTTCTCAAAGAGCAGGTTGAAAAAGGACTTGATAAAAGAACTCTTCTTGCGGCCATCAATGCTACTGAGTTTAGGTTCAGGGAGGCTGACTTCGGAAGCTACCCTAAGGGACTTATCTACGGTCTCAATATGCTTGAGGCATGGCTGTATGATAAAAAGTCACCGTTTATGCACATGCAGGTGTTGGAGGATCTTGACGAGCTTAAGAAAAAAGTCTCAACAGGATTTTTTGAAGATCTTATTTCCAGATACCTTATCTCCAATACACATAAGTCCGTAGTCGTACTTACACCGGAGCCCGGTCTTGCTGCAAAGCAGGATCAGTGGGTTGCTGAAAAGATGAAGGCTTTCAAGAGTACGCTTTCGGACCAGGAGAAAAAGGACATCATTGATTTCGCCAAGCATCTTAAGGAATATCAGAGTGAGCCCAATACTCCTGAGGAGTTGGCTACACTGCCTATCCTCACCAGAGATGATCTTGGAAGAGAACCCAGACCTATCCACTATGTAGAGCATGATCTGGGCGGGATCCGGGCACTTCATCACAATATCGAGACCAACGGTATACAGTATCTGGAGATGCTTTTTGATGCCACAGACTGCGATAGTCGAGAGACTTCGATCTTGGCATTTACAACCAAACTTCTGGGTCTGATAGATACGAGAGAGTACAGTTATCTTGATTTTTCCAATGAGATGAACCTTAATACCGGCGGTATCTTCAGTGATCTTTACTGCCCGGTCAAGGCTGACGGAAGTTACAGAATGTACCTTACGGTTCATGCCAAGTTCCTGTACAGCAGGATGATGGATGCGGTCAGACTTATCCGTCAGATGCTTCTCGAATCCAATTTCACCGATACCAAGAGGATCAGAGAGGTTCTTTTGGAAGAGAAAAGTCATATGCAAAGGAGGATTATGTCCTCCGGTAACCAGTTTGCAGCCATAAGGGCAAGTGCATCTTTCCTTGAGGGCGGTGTTATCCATGATTCAATATCAGGTATTGCTTATTATCAGTATCTTTCCGATTTTGCCGAGAATTTTGACGAAAGAATAGGAGAGTTTCTTTCTGAGTCCGAAAGGATACTTAGGAGGACACTTGTTGCGGATCGTCTTATTATGAGTTCGGCCGGAGATGATGATTCCTTTGCCAGGATGTCATCGGACATCGGTAATTTTGCGAAACTTTTGTATCCCGGACAGCCGGCAGGAGAAAGACCCGCTATCCGGGTTTCCGGAAACAATGACGGACTGGCTACGGCCTCGGCAGTCAACTATGTATGCAGAGCCGGTGATTTCAGACTTGCCGGTTTTGATTATACCGGTGTGCTGCATATTCTTAAGATCATACTTGGTTATGATTATCTGTGGACCAACGTCAGAGTCAAGGGCGGTGCTTACGGCTGCGGAGGAACCTTCCAGCGCAACGGTTTCTGCTATATGTCAAGTTACCGTGATCCCAAACTTCGCGAGACAGACCAGGTCTTTGAGAAAACTGTTGATTATATCCGCGCCTTTGACTGCGATGAAAGGGATATGACAAAGTACATTATAGGCACGATTTCGGGACTGGATACGCCCATGACACCTGCCATGGATGCTTCGCGTTCTCTCAGTGCTTATCTTACAGGTCTTCAGTATGAGACACTTGTTAAGGAAAGAAAGCAGATAATTGAGGCAATGCCTGAGGATATCAGGGCTTTAGCTCCCATGATAGAAGCTATCATAGATCAGAAGCATCGCGCAGTTGTGGGTAATGAAGATGCGATTAAAAAGGATGCGGATCTCTTTGATGAGATCATTCAGATAGGTTAAGTATGAATACAGACTTAAGATCCGGATTTGCTGCCATTATAGGCAGACCCAATGTAGGGAAAAGTACACTGATGAATCATCTCATCGGTCAAAAGATCGCCATCACCAGCAATAAGCCTCAGACAACCAGGACGAGGATAAGATGCGTTTATACGGATGAGCGGGGACAGGTTATCTTTCTTGATACGCCCGGAGTCCAGAAGGCCAGGAACAAGCTGGGGGAATACATGGAAAATGTCACCAGAAATTCCCTTTCCGGCGTGGATGTGATATTATACCTGGTTGAACCGGAGACTTACATAGGCGAGGGTGATAAAAGCATTATGGCCTCTCTTGGCAGATTGGATACACCTGTTATCCTGGTGATCAACAAGGTGGATTCCATTCCCCATGACAAGATACTGCCGGTAATAGATGCTTATCGTAATTGCCTTTCCTTTGCGGAGATAGTTCCGGTTTCCGCCCTTAGGGGACAAGGCTGCGATGATCTGATGGAAACTATTTTTAAATATCTGCCTGAGGGCCCCATGTTTTATGATCCCGATACAGTTACGGATCAGCCGGAGAGAGCGATCTGTGCGGAACTTATCAGAGAAAAAGCGCTTCATGCCCTTTCGGAGGAGGTTCCCCACGGGATAGCTGTAGTCATTGATCAGATGAAGCTTCGCAAGGGTAGAAGTCCGATATACGACATAGATGCGACTATAATCTGCGAGAGAGATTCACACAAGGGAATAATCATAGGCAAGGGTGGCGCCATGATCCGTAAGATCGGAACCAACGCCCGCTATGAGATGGAAAATCTTCTTGGAGAAAAGGTCAATCTCAAACTTTGGGTCAAGGTGAAAAAGGATTGGCGTAACAGTGACAGCCTGATCAAAAACTACGGTTACGACAGACAGACGGAGGAAGATACTTGAGTGCGGACGGAAGCCGCAGAGTCAGCGGTATGGTGCTTTCTTCCATGCCGGTTGGAGAGACGGATAAAAGGATAGTGCTTCTTACAAGAGAGGAGGGTCTGATATCTGCCTTTGTCAGGGGCGGAAGACGTCAGGGCAGTTCCATGCTTGCCTCTTCGACGCCATTTGCCTTCGGTGTTTTTGATGTTTATATCGGGAGAAGTTCGGTAACCGTACACAGCGCCTCCATAGATAACTACTTTACAGAGATAAGAGAGGATATCGATCTTGTCTGGTATGGGACTTACTTTTTGGAGATAGCCGAGTACTATGGTCTTGAGGGTGCAGACGAAACAGAGCGGCTTAATCTTTTATACGTTACACTATCTGCATTGGGTAAGGGTATAATGGATCCCGATCTTATCAGATGGATATATGAACTTAGGACCTGGGCTGTGGGAGGTGAGTATCCCAATGTTTACTCCTGCACAGGCTGCGGTAGGGAGGAAGAGTTGTCTTTCTTTTCGCCGTCTGCTGGAGGAAGCATATGTCGGGAGTGTCACGACAGCGGGGTAGATGCAGATCCTATTTCGGACAGTTGCCTTTATGCCATACGTTATATAATAGCCACGCCTCTTAACAGACTTTATTCTTTTAAACTAACAGAAGAGGTTAGAGTTGAACTTATAGATCTGCTTAAAAGATGGAAGAACAGATATGTTTCCCATAGGTTCAAGTCAGAGGAATTTTTGAAATTTGCCGGGAAAGGAGAATGAAATGTCAGATAATCTGGAAACGGTTGAGCAGGAAAGAGAAAGAATGAAAAGCGAGCGGAGCCGGTTGCGTAAGAAGCAGGCCATGAAGAGAAAAAGAGCAAGAGTTAAACTGTTGCTTGAGTTGATCTTCGTACTTATAATAGCGCTGATCGTTTTGCTCATCGTAAACCTGACCGGTGTGTTTGAAAAGAGATCGGATATTGATCTTCTTACTGTCAGATCGGATGGCAGTGTTATCTACGAAGAGGTAGGAGATACCGGAGACTATGATAAGGGCGAACTGAAGTCATATATATCTGACCAGATAGATTCCTTCAACAAGGAAAGCGGCAAGGGTGCAGTCAAGCTCGAGCGCTTTGCCTGGGGAAAAGGTAAGGTATATGTTCGTACCAGATACAAGAATACTGAAGTATACCAGTCATTCACGGGATATACGTTCTTCTCCGGCTCATCAACGGATGTGGCTATGGAGGGTATGGATTGTGTCAGCGGTGTAGTCAGGGTCAAGAAAGGGAAAAAGACAGCCGAGGCTATCGATTCCGGTGATCTTGACGGAGCGACGGTTCTGATCGTTGGAGAAAATACCAGCGTCTGCGTCCCCGGAACGATAATAGGAGTCAGTGATGTTGCGACTGAACTTTCCGCCAAGGATACGGTCAGCATCTCTTCGGTCAATGAGGATGAGGACGTTATCCTCAATACAGTCATCATTTATAAAAAGTAAAACAAAATAGTGTAAATATAAGGAGGACAAGAAAAGTGGAAAAAACAATGGACAAGATCGTAGCTCTTGCTAAGGCTCGCGGGTTTGTATACCCCGGTTCTGAGATCTATGGTGGTCTCGCTAATACCTGGGATTACGGTAACCTTGGAGTAGAGCTGAAAAATAATGTTAAAAAGGCATGGTGGCAGAAGTTCGTTCAGGAGAATCCCTACAATGTAGGTGTTGACTGCGCCATCCTTATGAATCCTCAGACTTGGGTTGCATCAGGACATCTTGGCGGCTTTTCCGATCCTCTTATGGATTGTCGTCAGTGTCATGAGAGATTCCGTGCAGATCAGGTTATCGAGGGATTTGCGTCCGAAAACGGACTTGAACTTGAAAAGCCTATCGATGCTTTTACTAAGGAGGAGATGGAAGCTTACGTTAAGGAAAAGAACATTGCCTGCCCCTCATGCGGAGGCCATGACTGGACTGAGATCAGACAGTTCAACCTTATGTTCAAGACTTTCCAGGGAGTTACAGAGGATGCCAAGAATACGGTTTATCTTCGTCCCGAGACAGCACAGGGTATTTTCGTAAACTTCAAAAACGTAGCCCGTACTTCCAGAAAGAAGATCCCCTTCGGTATCGCACAGATCGGAAAGTCCTTCCGTAACGAGATCACTCCCGGAAACTCCACCTTCCGTACAAGGGAGTTTGAGCAGATGGAGCTTGAGTTCTTCTGCGAGCCCGGAACAGACCTTGAGTGGTTCCAGTACTGGAGAGGTTTCTGCCGCGACTGGCTCATCTCACTGGGGATCAAGGAGGATGAGATGAGACTTCGTGATCACGATCCTGCAGAGCTTGCATTTTACTCAAAGGGAACAACAGATATCGAGTTCCTTTTCCCCTTCGGTTGGGGCGAGCTTTGGGGTATCGCAGATCGTACCGACTACGATCTCGGACGTCATCAGGAGACATCCAAGCAGGATCTTACCTACTTTGATGATTCCAAAAATGAAAAATATCTTCCTTACGTTATTGAGCCTTCACTGGGAGCTGACCGTGTGGTACTTGCTTTCCTTTGCGCAGCTTATGATGAGGAGAATATCGGAACTGAGGACAAGCCTGACATGAGAACAGTACTTCATTTCCATCCGGCTCTGGCACCTGTTAAGATCGGTGTGCTTCCTCTTTCCAAGAAACTCAACGAGGGTGCGGAGAAGATCTATACTGAGCTTTCAAAGTATTACAACTGTGAGTTTGACGATAGAGGAAATATCGGTAAGCGTTACCGCAGACAGGATGAGATCGGTACTCCCTGGTGCATCACCTACGATTTTGATTCTGAGGAGGATCACAAGGTAACCGTTCGTGAGCGTGATACCATGGAGCAGGAGCGCATTGCTATCGAGGATCTGCCTGCATACTTTGCTGAAAAAATGAGATTCTAAAGAGTTACTATTCACAGTAAATACCATACAAAAAGGGATACAAGCTAGCTTGTATCTCTTTTTGTATGGTATTTACTGGGTACAGTCACCTAAAACACATGACTGGTGTGCCGCGTAGCGGCAGTAGAGTCTCGTGCGGGAAGCCATGTGCCAGCTTGCTGAGCACTGGCAAGCGCACGTAGCGGACACCAGAAATGAGATTTAGGTGGCTGTGAATAGTAACATTACACAATAGAAGCCCAAAAAATGCCCGTATCTTGTGCTTGTGTGTACATAAGCGATTGTGTTACAATAGCGTTTGGCTGCTAAATGCGGGGTGACCGCAGGAGGCTTGATCATTCAATTTTTAGAGGAGGAAATAAGATGGCTAAAAAATGGGTTTACAAATTCAGTGAAGGCCGTGCAAGTGACCGTAATCTGCTGGGCGGCAAGGGATGCAACCTTGCTGAGATGACATACCTTGGTATGCCTATCCCCCAGGGATTTACTATTTCTACAGAGGCATGTACAGACTATTATGATCAGAAGGAGTCCATCTCTCAGGAGATCCAGGATCAGATCATGGAGAATCTTGCTTGGCTTGAGGAGTTCAATGGCAAGAAGTTTGGCGATCCTTCAGATCCCCTTTTGGTTTCAGTTCGTTCAGGTGCCCGTGCTTCCATGCCCGGTATGATGGATACCATCCTTAACCTTGGACTTAACGACGTTGCTGTTGAGGGCTTTGCTGCAAAGACTGGTAATCCCCGTTTTGCATATGATTCATATCGTCGTTTCATCCAGATGTACTCTGACGTAGTTATGGAAGTTCCCAAGAGCTACTTCGAGAAGATCATTGATGAAGTAAAGGACAAGAAGGGAATCAAGTTCGATACGGAGATGGACGTTGACGATCTCAAGGAGCTGGTTTCCAGATTCAAGGCTACTTATAAGGAAGCTATGAATGGCCAGGAGTTCCCTCAGGATGCTAAGGAGCAGCTGATGGGCGCTGTTAAGGCCGTATTCCGTTCATGGAATAATCCTCGTGCTATCGTTTACCGTCGTATGAACGATATCCCCGGAAGCTGGGGTACCGCTGTTAACGTACAGACTATGGTATTCGGTAACAAGGGTGAGACATCCGGTACAGGTGTTGCATTCACACGTAACCCTTCTACAGGAGAAAAGGGTATCTTCGGCGAGTACCTGCTTAATGCACAGGGTGAGGACGTAGTTGCTGGTGTTCGTACACCTCAGCCTATCTCAACTCTTGAGCAGGCTATGCCCGAGGTTTACAAGGAGTTCATGGAGATCGCTCAGAAACTTGAGAATCACTTCCATGACATGCAGGATATGGAGTTTACCATTGAGGAGAAGAAGCTTTACTTCCTTCAGACACGTAATGGTAAGCGTACTGCTCCCGCAGCTATCAAGATTGCTTGCGATCTCGTAGATGAGGGACAGATCACAGAGGAGGAGGCAGTTCTCCGTATCGAGGCTAAGTCTCTTGATCAGCTGCTTCATCCTACATTTGATGCTGATTCACTTAAGGCAGGCGAGGTTATCGGAAGCGCTCTTCCCGCATCTCCCGGTGCTGCAGCAGGTAAGGTTGTCTGCACAGCTGAGGATGCTAAGGCTGCAGGCGTTGGCGGAAGAGGAGAGAGAGTTATCCTTGTTCGTCTTGAGACATCACCTGAGGACATCGAGGGTATGCACGCTGCTCAGGGTATCCTGACAGTTCGTGGTGGTATGACATCACACGCTGCCGTTGTGGCTCGTGGTATGGGTACCTGCTGTGTATCCGGATGCGGCGACATCGAGATCGATGAGGAAGCTAAGGTATTCAAACTTGGCGGATATGAGTTCCATGAGGGAGATTACATCTCACTTGACGGTACTACCGGTAAGATCTACAAGGGCGACATCAAGACCAACGAGGCAGAGATCGGCGGAGACTTCGGTCGTGTTATGGGTTGGGCTGACAAGTATCGTACTCTTAAGGTTCGTACCAATGCAGATACACCTGCAGACGCTAAGAAGGCTCGTGAGCTTGGTGCAGAGGGTATCGGCCTTTGCCGTACTGAGCACATGTTCTTCGAGGAGGATCGTATCGCAGCATTCCGTGAGATGATCTGCTCAGATACAGTTGAGGAGCGTGAGGCTGCTCTTGACAAGATCCTTCCTTATCAGCAGGGAGACTTTGAGGGACTCTTCGAGGCACTTGAGGGTAACCCGGTTACCATCCGTTTCCTGGATCCCCCGCTTCACGAGTTCGTTCCCACTGAGGAGGCAGACATCGAGAAGCTTGCTAAGGCACAGGGCAAGAGCGTAGAAGAGATCAAGAATATCATCGAGGGTCTCAAGGAGTTCAATCCTATGATGGGTCACAGAGGACTTCGTCTTGCTGTTACTTATCCTGAGATCGCTAAGATGCAGACTAAGGCTGTTATCCGTGCAGCTATCAATGTTCAGAAGAAGCACTCTGATTGGAAGGTTGTACCTGAGATCATGATCCCGCTTTCATCTGATACCAAGGAGCTTGCATTTGTAGCTGATATCGTTCGTGAGGTTGCTGATGCTGAGATCAAAGAGCAGGGCGCTTCCCTCAAGTATGAGGTTGGTACCATGATCGAGATCCCTCGTGCAGCTCTTACAGCTGATGAGATCGCTACTCAGGCTGAGTTCTTCTGCTTCGGTACCAATGACCTTACACAGATGACATTCGGTTTCTCCCGTGATGATGCTGGTAAGTTCCTTGATGCTTACTATCAGAACAAGATCTTCGAGTCTGATCCTTTTGCAAAGCTTGATCAGGACGGCGTTGGCAAGCTTATGAAGACAGCTGCTATCCTCGGAAAGAGAACACGTCCCGAGCTTCACATGGGAATCTGCGGCGAGCACGGTGGAGATCCTTCTTCAATCGAGTTCTGCCACAAGATCGGCCTTGATTATGTTTCATGCTCACCTTTCCGTGTACCGATCGCTCGTCTTGCAGCAGCACAGGCAGCAATCAATGCACGTAATGAGTCATCAAGCATTGATCTTGAGAAGATTGCCGAGGATGTTAAGGCTAAAGTTAACAAAGTTGGCGTAGAGGCAGCTAAGAAGATCCTTGAGTTCACAAATGA